>NZ_JBRIKK010000027.1:0-17565 GCF_052976705.1 Staphylococcus sp. MSU001 | reverse complement strand
TTTGTTAAAACTCATTTACTGGCTATTTCTCTAGGGTTTATGTCCCAGACTCAATTGATTTAATTTATTATTTTATTGCGTGGAAACCACTATCTACATGGATATTCTCACCAGTTACGCCACTTGAGAAATCACTCAATAAGTAAGCAGCTGTTTTACCTACTTCTTCTTGATTCACATTTCGTCTTAATGGTGCACGTTCTTCAATTTCTTTAAGGATTGTGTTGAAACCACCAACACCTTTAGCACTTAACGTACGATTTGGACCAGCAGAAATAGCATTTACTCGAATGTTGTCCGGGCCTAAATCATAAGCTAAATATTTAACATTAGCTTCTAAACTTGCTTTAGCTACACCCATCACATTATAGTTTTGAACGGCAAATTCACCACCAAGGTATGTTGTTGCAACAATACTACCACCGTTTGGCATTATTTTCTTCGCTTCGTGCGCAACAATTGTTAATGAATATGAACTGATATCTTGCGCAAGTAAGAAACCTTCACGTGATGTTTCAGAGAAACGTCCACGTAAGTCTTCAATATTTGCAAATGCGATAGAGTGATATACGCCATCAATATTGCCTACTTCTTCGCCAATTTTAGCAAAACCATTTACTACATCTTCATCTTTTTGAACATCGATTTGATATAATTTTGGCTCTTCTTGGTTTAATTGTTCTAATAATTTTTCTAATTCTTTGCGGCTACGGTCTTTACGATAAGTGAAAACAAGTTTAGCCCCTAATTGATCTAATACCTTTGCAACGCCAAATCCGATACTACGTTTATTAGCAATACCCATAATTACGAAGGTTTTATTTTCAAGATTAATCATTCGAAATAACTCCTTAATCATCGTTTTTTATATCTTAATCTCACTGTACAAACAATGTAGACTAATCTAACGTTATTATTTTACCATTTTTGCTTCATAATTATAAAGCAATATTATTACCTGGTCATATAGGAAATAGGCTGGGACAAAATAAAATGTCTCAGCCTATTTTATCATTTTGTCAGAAGCTGACTGATTTGAAAATGCGCTTGAATCAAGCTTTTTTCAAACCTAGTCATCCTTGCCGGGGTAATACAACGAAATAAATTTTGAGAAAATATTATTTCTGTCCCACTCCCATTTAATTATTCCAATATATTTAATATATCTTTTTTGTTATTTTCAAATCCCACGTAATATTTAAACAACTTTTTTTACCCCAAAAAATTTTTTTATAAAAAACAAATAAGGGAACAATTCGGTTGCCTGATATTTTTTTCATTTCTTCTTCTAAGTCCAAATTTTGACTTACATCTTTATGACTATAACTAATCTCTTGAGAGTTTAAATACCTTTTTGATTCTTGGCAATCAGAGCATGTAGGTCTTGTGTAAAGCTCAAGTTGTATATTTTTATCCAAATATATCTCTCCTAATATAAGTTTTAGCATACATTTTATACAAGTGTACCTCTTAAAACAAACTATAAATATTAATTTTTTATATGAAACTTTTGTATTGACTTATACCTACTAGGGGTATAATATAGATTCCAACAAGAGATACCCCGTTAGGGTATATGAGGAGGGGTGAAATTGAACACTACTACTGTTAAAAACAATGACGCATTGCTCAATAGACTCAAAAGATTAGAAGGACAAATGCGCGGTTTACAATCAATGATAGCAGAAGATAGATATTGTATAGATGTACTAGTACAAATAACAGCAATACAATCAGCCCTAAAACAAGTGGGTTTTATAGTAACTGAAGACCATATATCTAATTGTGTAAGTGAAGGTATTAAAAATGGCAACGGAGAAGAAAGTATCAAAGAATTGATGGTTGTATTAAAACAATTTTCAAAATAGGAGGAAAGAAATAATTGAGTGAAAATATTAAAAAAACCTCATTAGGTATCACAGGCATGACATGTGCAGCTTGCTCGAATAAAGTAGAAAAAAATCTAAATAAATTAGATGAAGTTAACGCTAATGTAAATCCTTCTACAGAGAAAGCTACAATTGAATATAACCCCAATGTTACATCATTAGAAGATATTGCAAATACAATTCAAAAAACAGGTTATGGAGTTTTAACCGAAAAAGTGGATCTCGATGTAATGGGAATGACGTGTGCAGCTTGTTCGAATAAAATCGAAAAAGTTTTAAATCGAATCTCAGGTGTAAATAAGGCTACAGTTAATTTAACCACAGAAAGTGCTACTGTAGAATACAACCCTGATATGACGTCTGTAGATGAATTTCAACAACGTATTAAAAACCTAGGGTATGAGGCACAACCTAAAAAAGAAGCATCAGAAAAAAGTTCCCAAAAAGAAAAACAATTAAAACGACAGTTAATTAAATTAGTTGTTTCAGCTGTTTTAGCAGCTCCATTGTTAATGACAATGTTCGTTCATTTATTTGGTATTCAAATACCACATATATTTATGAACCCGTGGTTCCAATTTGTATTAGCAACGCCTGTTCAATTTGTTATTGGTTGGCAATTTTATGTAGGCGCTTATAAAAACCTTCGTAATGGGTCAGCAAATATGGATGTTCTTGTCGCTTTAGGTACAAGCGCAGCCTTCTTTTATAGTATTTATGAATCGATTAAGTGGTTAATTAATACAAATTATGAGCCACACCTATATTTTGAAACAAGTGCTGTATTAATTACTTTAATTCTTTTCGGAAAGTATTTAGAAGCACGTGCTAAAACACAAACAACAAATGCGTTAAGTAAATTGTTGAATTTACAAGCTAAAGAAGCACGTATATTACGCAACGGTGAAGAGACTATGGTTCCTTTAAGTGAGGTAAAAGAAGGAGACTATTTAGTTATCAAACCAGGAGAAAAAATACCAGTAGATGGCAAAATAATTAAAGGTATGACTTCAATTGACGAGTCAATGTTGACAGGTGAATCTATTCCTGTTGAAAAAATGCAAAATGATAATGTTATAGGATCAACAATGAATAAAAATGGAGCAATTACTGTTGAAGCAACAAAAGTTGGTAAAGATACAGCTCTTGCCTCCATTGTTAAAGTTGTCGAAGAAGCGCAAGGTTCTAAAGCGCCAATACAAAGACTAGCAGATATTATTTCTGGATATTTTGTACCTATCGTTGTAGGTATCGCGATTTTCACATTTATTATATGGATTTCATTAGTTCAGCCGGGACAATTTGAACCAGCCTTAGTTGCTGCAATAGCAGTATTAGTTATCGCTTGTCCTTGTGCGTTAGGCTTAGCTACGCCTACTTCTATAATGGTGGGTACCGGAAAAGCTGCTGAAAATGGCATTCTATTTAAAGGTGGAGAACACATTGAAGGTACACACGCTATTAATACAGTTGTTTTAGATAAAACTGGCACTATAACAAATGGCACACCTGAAGTCACTGATTTTAGTGGAGATGATCAAACATTACAATTGTTAGCTAGTGCAGAAAAAGGTTCTGAACACCCACTAGCTGAAGCTATCGTAAGTTATGCTAAAGAAAAATCATTAGAATTTTTAGAAGTAGACCATTTTGAAGCTATACCAGGGCGCGGTATAAATGCAACAATTGATGGTAAAGAACTTTTTGTCGGAAATCGAAAACTAATGAGTGAAAAAGGAATCCAAACTAATGAAGCTGAAACAAATCTCGCTCAATTTGAAAAAGAAGGAAAAACTGCAATGCTTATAAGCGTAGATAACGAATTGAGAGGGGTTGTCGCTGTAGCTGATACAGTTAAAGATACTGCCCAACAAGCTATTCAAAAACTTCATGAATTAGGTATTGAAGTTGCTATGTTAACTGGTGATAACAAACGTACCGCACAAGCAATAGCAAAACAAGTTGGTATAGACACGATTATTGCAGAGGTTTTACCAGAAGAAAAAGCTTCTAAAGTAGCAGAAATTCAATCTGAAGGTAAAAAAGTAGCTATGGTTGGAGATGGTGTCAATGATGCTCCAGCACTAGTTAAAGCAGATATTGGTATTGCCATTGGTACAGGTACAGAAGTTGCAATCGAAGCTGCTGATATAACTATTTTAGGAGGAGACCTTTTATTAATTCCAAAAGCAATAAAAGCAAGTAAATCTACAATTCGTAATATTCGCCAAAATCTATTTTGGGCGTTTGGTTACAATGTTGCAGGTATCCCTATAGCAGCAATTGGTCTGCTAGCACCTTGGGTTGCGGGAGCAGCAATGGCTTTAAGTTCTGTAAGTGTTGTCACAAACGCTTTACGTCTAAAACGTATGAAATTATAAGAATCTTATATTTCTTGAAAGGAGGTGACAACATTGACTAACGAAGTTATTAATGTAGAAGGTATGAGCTGTGACCATTGCAAGCATTCAATTGAAAAAGCATTAAATGGATTAGATGGTGTAACATCTTCAGAAGTAAGCTTGGCGAATGGGAATGTGGAAGTTGAATTTGATGAAAATCAAGTAGCTTTCAACGACTTTAAAGAAGCTATTGAAGATCAAGGTTACGATGTAATTAAATAATTTAAATAGTTGGGCATATCGTTTAATGATATGCCCTTATTAAAAATTAAGGAGGATAAAAATATGAATCATAATCATGAATATCATTCAAACAAACCCGAAATTAAAGCAAATGTTGTATATAGAGATGGTAATATAGAAATTACGTTAGAAGATGAATTTAATAATGCCCCATTATTAGATACTATGCATGAAAAAGAAATGCATTTCGTTTTAGTATCTAATGACATGGAGAAATATTACCACCTACACCCTCAAAAAAAGCATGAAGGTTTATTTATAATTAACCAACAATTAGAGCCAGGAACTTACCAGGCTTTTGTTGATGTTACACCAAAAAACCATGTGTATTCCGTTCATCCTATTGAACTGCAAATTGGAGATAAAATAACCTCTACAACATCTTTAAATTCTGATAAAAATTGGGTAAAAGTTAACAAAGGAGTTCATGTAACTTTAAATTCTATAAGTGCTAAAGAAGATGAACATGTCCCTTTAACTTTCAATACAGAATTAACTCCCCAACCTTATTTAGGAGCTTTAGGACATGTGATTATATTTGATGAGCAATTAACTGATTATATTCATGTTCACCCAGAATCACCTGATTCTACAACCTTTTATGCTCATTTTCCTAAAAAAGGGATGTATAAAATTTGGGCAGAATTTAAATTTAATGATGAAGTGCATAGATTTACTTATAATATTAAAGTTGCATAAATCTATTAGCAAAAGCTTAAAAATCAGTAAATTGTAAAGAGTTATTTAGATAATACAAAACGCTTTATAAAAAATCGAAAATTTAAGATAGAAAGTTGATGAAGAAAGTATCAAAAAATTGTAGTGGTTGTTTATATTGCAACATTCACTGAATTTTTATAGTTAATAACCTATTATTTAAGGAGTAATTTATTGATTAAGTTTGAATATTTTGAGGAGAAAGATTTTGATTTATTAATAAACTGGATAAACTCTCCTGAACTTTTAGTCAAATGGGCAGGTACAGATTTTAATTATCCCCTAGATGAAGAACAATTAAAGGAATATATTAAAGACACAAATAAAGAAAATTCTAGTAAAATAATTTATAAAGTTATCATTGAAGAAAATAATTCAAAAAAAATTATAGGTCATATTGCTTTAAATAATATAGATTTTAAAAATTGTTCCGCCACGTTAAGTAAAGTTTTAGTAGGTGATCCGCAAATGCGTGGCCAAGGATTAGGCCCTAAAATAATAAAGAAATTATTGAAAAAGGCTTTTGAAGATTTGGGACTACACAGAATTGAATTAGGTGTTTTTGCCTTTAATAAATCAGCTATTAAAAGTTACAAAAAGATTGGATTTATAAAAGAAGGAGAAAAAAGAGACTTTAGAAAATTAAATGGAGAATATTATAATTTATGGCAAATGAGTATGTTAGAAAGCGAATGGTCTTGAATAATTTTAAACAAAAATAGTCCTCTTATTTTAATAAGAGGACTATTTTTGTTTATTTAGAGCGTACTCTAGTCATTTATTTTGTAAACCTTCCATATATAAGAACCAAAATAGTATAAATAAATATTATTAAAAACATAGTCGTGAACATAGACTGAATAAAACAAATAATAATATGATATACAACAGTAGGAGTGGACCCTAATATTTCTACAGACGTATTATTCAGTTTAAATATTAAATAATCGAAGAGAAATGAACTTCCTATTATAGATACGAGTCCAATGATAGGTAAAGTAAGAAATAATAATTTTCCCTTTTCGTAGTTTCTATATAATGCTAGAAATCTATCCTCATCTTTGTACATATGATCCAATAGAATTTTAGCAATTTTATAAGAAACTGGCACAGCTATAATTATTAATATAAAAATTGCAAATGGATTGGAAAAACTTAAAAAATATGTAATATAAATTGAAATCAAGGGAATTGTCGATAAAAAGCATATATCTAATATAAGTTTTTTGTCTTCCCTTCCATTACTTTTCTTTTCAAGAAATTCTATATCTTTTTGATACTCTTCGTTGTTTTGAATGTTTTTTAAATATGATTTAACCTTTTTCATTTAATACTCCCATCTTGTCTTTGTATTCAACTAATTAGCCTTAATGTTAGCAATTTTATAGTATCAAAGAAAATCAATAATTCTAATTATAGAATTGCACTTACTTTTCTTATATTTTTGCATTCATCTACACTTGGTGATATACTGAATTTAACAAATAGTGTACTAGCATGATAAACACCGAGCCCGATAACTACTGCGAATAGTTATCGGGCTCTTTTGGTGTATTAGCTATATGTCGTCGCTAAATTACTTCTCACGATTATTCAGCCAATGAGAAAATAATGTGAGTATAACTCCTACTACGATAGGAGCTATAATAGTTACAAATAGTGTACTGAACATGATGTCACCTCCTTCCATGCTAAATACAGCACAGAAGTGAACGACGACCTTTGTATTATACCATTTCTAATAATTGAGTTACAGATGACTTCCGATAAGTGAACTTATGTCAAAAGTATTATCTATTAAAAAACAAATTACCTTTATTATTAAGTCTACTTAGTCATAATCAAAGTCATATTAGCGTACATAATTAAGTCGAATTATGATTTTTAGAAAGCGCGTATTGGTCACTTGTATGATTTATCATACTGCTTATAAAGTATAAATAAATGAAAAATGTCTTACTCATGTTTGATAAATTCTTGTGATATTTTTTATATTAAACACTTACATTTTTGCTATAAAAATATTTTTGTACTCATCACTTTTTGAATAAAGTATCTCAAACATATCCCTAAATGATTCATTATAATGAACATAAAATAAAAGTAATAAGAAATTATTTAGGCCTTATTATTCAAAAACAAATTATAAAAACATCCAAATCTAAACAGAAATATGGTCAAAAAGAGCTAAAACAAAATACAAAATGAGGTACAAAAGGACGCATTTGTTACATCAATATTTGATCAATCAAACCTAAAAATTAAAATAAGATCACACTTAAGTGGTCTTATTTTTTATACGAAAAAAGTCCAAAAAAACAGACTCTATGGAGTCTCGATATCAAAAAAATCAGACTCTCGAGAGTCTAAAAAATTTTAAAGCCCGTCAAATCAACGTTAAGTAGAGTATTCTGACAATTAAAAGTGGTCTTGTAACAATTGTAAAGAGTCTGCAATAAAATGTGATATCACCCTCTTTAGTCAAATGCCTAAGAATGCTTATAATCACCTTTATATAAAGCTTTTAAGCTATATATGGTGAATAATTGAGCAGAACGAATAAAAGGTAAATCTTTCAGCTATGCTGAATACCACCAAAGGTGGTACTGGATTTCCTTATGCTCATACTTGAGACTCCGAAAACAGACTCTACTTTTTGTAATATTTCCAAAAGTAAAACGTACTTGGAGACAAAAGAGGCTATTCTTTTCTTCATTTTTTTACTTTAAGTTCTTATTTTTATTTTCAAAATGAGTATTGTTAGTAAAATGATTGGAGATAAAAAAAGAGAAAACTAAGTAAATATCTTTACTTAGTTTAGGATAGAAAAGTTCAAATTTAAAATTTTATTCGGTCCGTTTCTTGAACATTAACGACTTATTTTTTACCTATATTGAATCCACATTTTGATTTTTTTGAACGATAAATGCGACCATTTATTTCCGTTCATTAACAAAATAAATAGCAAAAACGATTTTACTAAGTCACTTTTATAACTACAAAGGATTGATAAAAAATATAAACACGGTTAACACTTTTACATTTTTAAAAGTTAAAACAACACTAAATGATTATTTGTTTTTCATTTTATGCGACATGTTTGAGCCATTATTAAACGAAGAATACTCGTTTATAGAAAAAAATAGGACTAAAACGTTTCTGTTTTAGTCCCACCTACTTGCTTAACTACAGTTCATTTTCAGATTTACTTAATTGCCATTGAAGATAAAGTTCGACTGCAGTTAACAGAACATTAATCATTGCCAAAGTAACCTTAATCTTTTTCTTATTACGCATAAGAGTTCCTCCTTTCTTTAATAGCAGCATGCTATGTTGTGAAATTGTGACATTGTATTGATGTTATTTTGTTATCTCCTCCTTTACCTTTCGTTTGGTCTAGGTGGTTGCTTTAGCAACCACTTGATTAATAAAAAAAGAGAACATCTATTTAAAGATGCTCTCTAAATAAATCATTATTAATTAAATAAAGAAGTGATGGGTAAATGATCACGTCGTTTATTAAGCGTATGCATTTCAGCGAATTCAGACTTAAGAGATTTCATTAAGTATCCTTGCATTGATACAACGGTTTCATTTTTTTGAATAAGCATAGCTTTGAAACGTTTAAGAACATGAAGTATTTCTATTTCCATATCTTCTAACAAGTAGTAGCTATCAATCGCATTGTTGAAAGATGTTTTGGCTTTTAATAATACAGTTTTGATAATTTTAATTTCAGCTACTTCAAAGTTACTTAGATAGTTTTGAATACTTTGCGGTAGTTCTTCGAGTAATTGAAATTTTAAAGCCTCATTATTAAAGTTTGAATTGTCGTGATTTGAATGATTTGTATGATTACTAGGAAAAGTTAGTTTATTATCATTCAAATCATCCGTATCATTATTCTCAGTCTTAATATAATCAGTATCATTATAATCAGTATCATTAGGGTCTAAAATTTGGGATTCTGGACTCCCAAATTTTGAGAATCTGGAGTCCCAAAATTCGGGATTCTGGAGTCCCAAAATTTGGGAGTCCTTGTCATTATAGGTTATAGATGAGGATTGAATACTTTTTTCTACATTAATATTAGTTTCTATATCATGCAAATATAATTTATTAGGTTTATTAAATCCTGTACGTATTTGTTCAAGTAACCCTACTGCTTGAAGTTCTTTTTTAATTTTAGTAATTGTATTCTTGCTTTTATCTAATATATTCTGGAGACTTTCATTTGTAAAAATGAAATATATATCCCCATTATCATCGACCCAATTATTTTTAATCGACAAGCTAACTCTATCGTTGAGAATTGCATAAGTAACTTTGGCACTATCACTTAATTTTTTATATTTTTCATTAACAAATAATGCTTTATGTAGCATATAAAAGTTTTGATTTGCTTGATTTTTAATATTTTTACGAGACATAATAAAAAACCTCTTTCCAATTAAATTTGAATAGAGGTAATAAAACATTACAAATCCACATAACTTTTTGACTTGCAAACTGTAGATATTGTTGTATATAATACATATATCAAATTAAATAGCTAACGTATTGTAACGTTTTATTACCCAGTCCCAACTATTACCAGTAGTTGGGACTAAAACGTATTATGGACATTATATCATTAAAAAAGAACATATAAAAGATATTATAATCCCACTAAAAACCTTTTATAAACACTTGATAAGATTATTATCAAATGTTTATAAAAGGTTTTTTAAGAATACTTAAGATCCCTTTATAAAAGTATTTATGATAAAATTTATTTATAAAGGGTTGATAAAGTATTTATAAAGGGTTGAAGATATGAAGAGCGTTAAAGAAATAAGTGAAGAATTGGAAGTTAGTAAACAGACTGTATTTAATAATATAAAAAGATTGAATATAGAAACAGTGAAACAGGATAATACTTCATTCATTAAAAATGATGTTGATGTAGAAAAAATCATTCAAAGAGTAATCAGAAATAAAAAGAAATATGGCTTTGAAAGTGCTAATGTAAGTTCAGAGAAAGTTAAAACAGATAATAAAAAAAACGAATCTAAATATGATGTTCAAATAATTGAACTACTCGAAAAGCAAATAGATACTTTAAATAAACAACTTGAAAAACAAGAAAAACGTCATGAAACGACAATAGAATTTTATAGAAAAGAATTACAAGAAAGGTCGAAATTACTTGAAAACCAACAAGTATTAGCATTAGAAAGTAACAAAAAAATACAAAGGTTGGAGTCTGAGTTAGAAGAAGAAAGGCAACTCAATTATTCTGCTAATAAGAGGCAGGACATTGAAGTTCAAGAAACAATGGAAAATATGGATTCTATAAATAATGACTCAGATAGTCAAAAAGAAAAAATGGTTTCCCATTTTAGGGATGAAAGTAAAGATAAACATGAGGATAAGCAACAAGATAGTGAACTGCAACAAGGTAATAAAATAGATGGTGAGCAGAAAGAGGATATCAGAAACGAAAATCATTCTAAAAAAAGTTTTTGGAGTAAACTGTTTGGTAATTAAAAATGACTATAAAAGGTGTATCAAGAGTTTATAAACCCTTGATACACCTTTTATAGTGATGGAACTTCTGATAATCATCAATTATGTTAACTGTAAACAAAGGCTTAAACGTTATTAAAACAACGTTTAAGCCTTTTACTTATAATTATTGTTTATTCATCTTTTATATATCATTGTTCTATATTTTGATTTTTATGTAGGTTATACGTGTATACAATATATACACCGGATACATGGTATATATTGTATACAGAAGATGAAATATTATAATTGAGTAGTGAGAATCATGTGAAAGATGCGGCATTAGAAGTAAGTAAACAGACTAATCAACCTGTGATAGTTACATTAGGCAACGAAGGTACTCTTATAGCAAATAAGTGTAAAGTTAAGATTTTAGAGGGGGAAAAGGTTCCTGTAACTGATACTATAGGCGCTGGTGATTCACACACAGCAGGTTTGCTAGATAACCAAAGTATTGAAAAAGCTTGTATATGGGGAAACGAAGTAGCATCTAAAATTGTGCAAGAACGAGGTGGAAATACTGATATATTCAATCCTATAGATAAAGAATATTAAATTTGTCTCACGCTTACTATCTTCAACAGTTGTTGTATTTTAGCTTTAGACTTGTAAACTATTTAAAAGAAACTTATAAGTTATGAACTGACTCCGATTTGTGGAAATAAAATAAAAACACCTCCGTATGATTCATTTTAATATGAATTCAACGAAAGTGTTTTTATGTAATTCCAACTAATTGGGGTCAGTCCAATTCCTAGTCTCGGCTTTTTTATATACTCTACTTCATAATCATTTCAATGACAGTTCTAATATTTTTATCAATATATTTATCAACATGTTGAGCAAGGTAATAGCGACGTTTCACATTTAAAGTTGTTATCATTAATTTTTCATAATCCTCGGGATGAATTGCTGATTTTGAAATAATCGCAAACCCATTTCCAGCCTCTACCATTTGTTTGATAATCTTAATATTATTAATTTCTACCAAATATGGATTTAATTTCAACTCAGAAAGACCTACTTCCTGATAAAACCTTGTTCCAGACCCTTTTTCTCTAACGAAACATATATCCATTCTAGGTTGAAGCGACTTTTTGTAAATATACACCATTTCGTCTTCCATTATTTTCTTACATTCTATTGCATTATCTTGAATTTCCTTTTCTACAATACCTATATCTACTCTATTGTGTTTAATATCATTTATAACAGAATCTGAATTATTAACACGTAAATGAATATGTAACTTAGGATATTGTTGCATAAGACTGGTAAGCTGTTTTGATAATAAATATTCACCATATGTATAACTGCTTCCAATTGTTAAAGTACCTGAGATGATCTCAGATTCCGATGTTAAGTTTTGCCATAATTCTTGTTCAATACTTTCCCGCTGCAATGCATATTGTAATAGCTTTTCGCCATCTCTAGTTAATTTTAAATAGGGAGATTTAAATTCAAATATTTTAACATGATATTTTAATTCTAAACGTTTAATATCACGACTCACAGAAGGTTGCGAAGTATATAAATGTTCTGCTGCTCTAGTAAAGCTTTCTGTTTTCATTACTTCAATTAATACCTTGTACGGATCCATGCATCATTCTCCTTTAAGTTTAATATAACATTTTTGATATATATACTATACTAATAATTTATTTAACGTTATAACAATAACGTGCTAAGATTTTATATCGAGGTGAACATACATATGAAATCAATAACGCAGCCTTCATTTATGAAAGGTATTATGTTTACATTTATAATCGCAATGATCAGTTATATATTAGCTAAATTTCCTATTTTACATACGATTGGGGCATTAGCTATTGCTATCATTTTTGCGATGATATACCGCCAAGTCATAGGTTATCCTGAACATATTCGTCCAGGCATTACGTTTGCATCGAAACGTTTATTAAAATTTGCGATTATCTTATATGGGTTAAAACTAAACATGGGGGATATCTTAGGTAAGGGCTGGAAATTACTACTTATTGATATTATCGTAATTATCTTTTCAATAAGTTTAACTTTAATTTTGAATCAAATTATTAAAGGAAATAAAGATATCTCTATATTACTTGGTATTGGTACAGGAGTATGTGGTGCTGCAGCTATTGCAGCTACAGCACCAATCTTAAAATCTAAAGAAAAAGACATTGCAATAAGTGTAGGTATTATTGCACTAATTGGAACTATATTTGCACTTATTTATACAGCTATCGAGGCTATTTTTAACATACCTACTATAACTTATGGCGCTTGGACAGGTATCAGCCTACATGAAATCGCTCATGTCGTCTTAGCAGCAGATATTGGCGGACCAGAGGCAATGACATTTGCTTTACTTGGAAAATTAGGCCGTGTGTTTTTACTTATTCCATTAAGCATTGTCTTAATTTTGTATATGCGTTATAAGTCACACTCAAGTCAAGTACAACAAAAAGTAGATATTCCTTATTTTCTCATTGGCTTTATCTTAATGGCTTGTGTCAATACATTTATTCCTATTCCTTCATTACTTATGAATATTATAAATGTTATTACAACGGTATGTATGTTAATGGCGATGGTTGCTCTAGGATTGAATATCGTTTTAAAAGAAGTTATTTCAAAGGCACTTAAACCTTTCATAGTAATATGTATAACTTCAATTTGTCTGTCTGGTGTGACTCTCTTAGTTACTTCTATAATGTTTAAATAAGGTAACATGTTATATGTTTATATTTAAAATAAAAAAAGGCTAGGAATTATGTCTCAGCCTCTTTTAATGTGAATTAAACTTCTGATAATTAGTTAATTATGTAAACTAATAAATGGAGGAGTATTATGAAAACAGGTCCACTGAAATGTCCAAACTGTGACCAAAAGGTAGAATAGATTATATAGTTACAAAAAAAGAATATAGTTTAAAAATCTTCATTATTGAGAAAAAATATGGAAAAAAAGAGAGGGCAAAAACGCTCTCTCCTTTTCCTGTCTTATTATTAAAATCTCATAATACATGATTAACATGTACTATGGGACGCTGTGAGAAATGTTCATTTGCATTGACAATCCATTTACCAAGATAATCCCTTATCATTTTTAATTCTATAAACTGTCTGTCTTGTAATATTAACTTCTTTCGCAATCTTACTAATTGCTTGTCCTTTTTCTAACATTTCGACGACTCGATGATAGATAATACGCTTTTGAGGATCTTTCGCATTAGGAGAATATAATAAAGGACGTCCTTTATACACACCTTTTTTTTTCGCAACTTTGATACCTTGTGCTTGTCTACGTTTACTTTCATTTCGTTCTTGTTCTGAAACCATTGCTAAAATTTGAACGATTAAATCTTTCATAAACTTATCCAGTAATGGATTACCAATAACTTCATTCATCATAGGTAAACTCGTAATCATTAACTGAACATCTTTTTCTTTCAAATAATTAACAGTTTCAATAATTTCATCATAATTACGTCCTAAACGATCAATTGACTCCACAACGAATCGATCTCCTATTCTTACAAAATTAAGGGCTTCTTGAAATACAGGTCTATTTTCAACTGATTTGCCTGATTGCTTCTCTGTAAAGATTTTCTCTACACCAAACGTTTTTAAATTTTCCAACTGTCTTTCTAAATTTTGATCTATCGAAGATACTCTTGCATAACCTATAATCATTTATTTTCACTCCACAATTAATATACACCCTAATCATACGTTTTAGTTACGATAATTTCAACAACTCACTTTGTATGATTAGGGTGTACTTTAATCAATCAAAAATTTAAGAGAGAAAAACACATCTATAAATTTTTTAACCAGAAGATTTTTTTCTAATTATAAATGAATAACGTTCGTAAACTATTTTTATATGTTTAAGAACGTTTATTTTAATCTATTTCAAATGTTTTCAAACCGTTCTTAAAAGTGTACTTTTACGAACGCTTATTTCTGAAGATACTTATGAGAAGATGACCCAAAAAAGATACAACAGGAAATGTTAATTTAATATTAAAAGTAAATAAAAACACAATAAATTCCATAGAAATTCTAGCATTTAATGCTTAATCAAAGTAAAAATAAAGTTTTTTATATTTACATACAGTACGTATGTATAATTGATTTATATTGTAAAGGAGAGTGATTTAATTGAAATGGAATAGTTTTTATCCTGTATTGATGATTGAAGAGTTGAAGCGCAGCAAAGAATTCTATATGAATTATTTTGGATATTCAGTATCATTCGAGGCTGACTGGTATGTAAGTCTTGTTAATAAACGAACGAACGGTGAATTGGCTTTACTTGACCTTAACCACGAAACAATACCTGAAGGTTATGGCAAGGCAGCGCAAGGTCTTTTATTGAACATAGAGGTAGAAGATGTTGATGCTATTTATCAAAAACTTGCAATAGAAAACCAGTTGCCTATCGTATTGGATATACGTAGTGAAGCATTCGGGCAACGACACTTTATTACAAGAGATCCTAATGGTGTTCTAATAGATGTAATAAAAGTTATCCCTGCGGACGATAATTACACAAAACAATATGTAGACGAGAATTTTGGTTCAAATTAATAATGGGTCAGTATATTCCACTCAAATATTATTTTGACAAGGATTTAGCTGAAAGGTTAGCGACATTAATTTCAATAAATTATAAATCATTTCCCAACAAAATATTTATCGATAATGTTTCGAAAAGAGTAGAGAACAAAGAATTAAAAGCACGTGTTTTAGTGATTGCAGAAGAATTACACAAAGCGCTGCCTAAAGAGTTTGATAAAGCGCTTCTTGTATTATTGTCTATACTGGGACCAGTAAACCAGACAGAAAAAGGCATGTTTACGAACGGTTATTTTCTAATGCCCATAGCACGTTACGTAGAATTATATGGCTCAAGTCATGTCTCTTTATCTTTGGAAGCACTTTATGAGATTACTCAAAGACACACCTCAGAATATGCAATTCGACCATTTATTGTAAACAATACTAACGAATGCTTAAAATACTTTGATATATGGAGAAAAGATAATAATTCTCACGTAAGACGACTTGTAAGCGAAGGAACTCGCCCAAGATTACCCTGGGCCTCAAAGATAGACTATATAAATGGGGATATAAATCAAAATTTAGTTTTACTTGATTCACTTAAAAATGATTCATCTAATTACGTCAGAAAATCTGTAGGAAATCACCTTAACGATCTATCTAAAGAAGAGCCAGAAATCGTGTTATCATGGCTACTTGAAAGAAGAACAACTACATCACCAATAGTAATAAAAAGGGGACTGCGTACTTTAGTTAAAAAGGAATATCCAGGAGCACTAGAAATGATAAGAGACATATAGAGAGGTACTTTAAAGTGAAAAAAAAAGGAACAAGCTAATCAAACTAGAAAACAATTAATAGAAATTGCAACCGAATTATTTTCGGAACATGGCTATTCAAAAGTTTCATTGGAAGATATTGTTGAAACAGAGCAATTGACACGCGGGGCAGTATACCATCACTTTAAGAGCAAAAAAGGATTGTTTTATGCAGTTTTCGAGCACGCGCATCAACTAATTGCAGAAGAAATTAGTGCAGTAGATGAAAAAAACGAGGATCAGTTGGAGCAATTAATAGAAGGCTGTAGAATATTCATTGAAACTATTTCAAAAGAAAATATGTATCGAATTCTGCTAGTAGACGGTCCATCTGTATTGGGGTGGCAAATTTTCCGAAGATTTGACAAAGAAAACTCAATGAAATTACTACAAAATCAGATTGAACAGTTACAAGATAAGGATATTCTTCAACAAAACTCTTCAATTGTAATGACGCATGCTTTATCAGGAGCTATTAACGAACTTTCAATATGGGGGTCAGAACAAAACGATAAGAAAAAAGCAATAGAGAAGTCCATGGTTGTGATAGAAGGAATAATTTTAGGATTTAAGAACCCTTATT
The DNA here is from genome assembly GCF_052976705.1 of Staphylococcus sp. MSU001. NCBI lineage: Bacteria > Bacillati > Bacillota > Bacilli > Caryophanales > Staphylococcaceae > Staphylococcus > Staphylococcus sp. MSU001. The sequence continues at coordinate 810 of NZ_JBRIKK010000027.1, read as the reverse complement.
AAATTTAATGATTACATTACTAAATTCGAATAAAAATAATAATGCGAGAGCGTAAAATATCTTGTGTAAATGAAGTTAGAAGGCTTCCAGTCAATTTTACAGTTTACATATCATAACTGATTGGTAGTTGCTATAAGTACAGAAAAAACTCCAATCCCCTTTCTTAGCAAAGGAGTTGGAGTTTTCTCATTTACATGCAAAATAAAGAAGAAAGTGATAAGCAGTAAAATTGATATTCTATTAATGTCTATTTGGGATCTACCCAAAAAGGTCAGTCATAGTGTGTAATTTTCACATCATTCTGCTTTTAAAGATGTCACTTATAGAACTTTAAAGGTTCTGTTGCAAAGTCAGAAAAAATATAACTAATTATCATTTTAACATGGTAGTATTCCCTTAACTGGCCAACATGTGATTAATTTCGTAGCACGGCGAAAATCCGTAGATCTGAAGAGACCTACGGTTCTTTTGGTTCTGTTGCAAAGTTGAATTTATAGTATAATTTTAACAAAAAGGAGTCTTCTGTATGAACTATTTCAGATATAAACAATTTAACAAAGATGTTATCACTGTAGCCGTTGGCTACTATCTAAGATATGCATTGAGTTATCGTGATATATCTGAAATATTAAGGGAACGTGGTGTAAACGTTCATCATTCAACAGTCTACCGTTGGGTTCAAGAATATGCCCCAATTTTGTATCAAATTTGGAAGAAAAAGCATAAAAAAGCTTATTACAAATGGCGTATTGATGAGACGTACATCAAAATAAAAGGAAAATGGAGCTATTTATATCGTGCCATTGATGC
>NZ_JBRIKK010000026.1:0-18471 GCF_052976705.1 Staphylococcus sp. MSU001 | reverse complement strand
ACAAAAAAGAAATCATTACCTCATTCTATGTTAAGAAAGAGGTAATGATTTTTCAAAATTAAACGAGTGTTGTCACTAGTTATCTTTTAGGACTAAGATTATTGTAAATGAATTAGATATAAACATCAAGGCTAGGAATCATTCAATTCTTTATCAAACACTGTTGGGATTGTTAAAACCTTTTTGAAAACCTTCTATAATAGCATCTATGTGGATGATTCCATCTGTAATAACCACAGCTACTAATATAATAAAAAGACCTAAAAACCACTCTTTTACTGTCAAAGGTGATTTTCTTTTATAGAAGTATAATCCAAGTAATGCACCAACTATAGTAGCTACAATTAAATGCATCTACTCATCTCCTTTATGATTTTTCTTTTCCTTATTTTTACCTAAAAGGCTTGTTACGATAGCACTTATAAAATAACCGATGATTGATAATAATTCAGTCAATGATAAACCTCCTTTGAGTCCTTGTATAAATCAAACATAATCCGCAAAATGATCACGGTATTTCACATGTAAAACAGAACCAATAATAAAAGTAATTATTAAAAACAACACATTATATACAACTAACTGCCAATGCGTTATGAAGAACCATTGATGATACAAAATAGCCGATCGATACCCCTCAACGATGAAATATATAGGATTTAATTTAATGACATTTAAAACAACAGGATTCGTCGGCAAATATAAAATTGAAGACACGAAGAATACCATTCTCATTCCAGATTGAATAATCATTTGTATATCTTGAATAATAGCACCTAACGTAGATGTTAATAATACGATTGCCATAGTTAATAATAACGTATAAGGTACAATTAAAATTAATTGTACTGTATAAATAGATGGTGCAAAGCCACCTACCCAACATATGGTTGTAACAATAATTAGTAAAATGATATGACTATAAAATTTACTCACAACCAAATAACTTGGCAATATTGATAACGGAAAATTCATTTTCGCCACTTGTTTATATTTCGAAGTAATGGATTTAGTCCCTTCTAAAATTCCCTGATTAATAAAAAACCACATGCTAATACCTACAATTAACCAAAAAATAAAAGGTGTACCTTCAATGCTTCTATTGCTTCTAAAACCTAAACCAAATATAAACCAATACATGAGTATTTGTATAAATGGGTTAAGTACTTCCCAAATAATGCCCAAATAGTTATTTTTATTTGAGATTTTCATTTGAAATTCTGCGAGCCTCTTAATTAGATAAATATTAGAAATATGTTCTCGAATGATAAACCAAGGCGCTTTCATAACTGCTCACCCTTCTATACTTAACTACTAGTTAGGCATTATACAAAAAAGCGCTATAAAATTAAAACAAACATGATTTATTTCCATGGTACAATGAAAATTAAATTCATAAAAAATCAGTGATGAGCAGGACAAACTCATTAAAATTTGGATAATATATCTTAAGCAAAGAAAGAAAAACTTATTTCATGATTTAACGTTTGAAGTTATTACAGATATTATTAGTAGATTGGTTGTTTGAGCTATTTATTTTTTATTCGTATCTTTAAAAACATTTTTGAATAACATTATTTTAATGTTTGAGGAGGAATTTCATTGCTATTCAAAGAAACAGAACACTATGAAAAATATTATAGAATAGGCAATATTGTAATGGGCATAGCTTTTATTTGTATAGTTACTTATTCTCTAATGAAAAGTACACCGTTAACCAACCTTTCTTTTTTAAAACACATATACTTTGCAAGTGAGATTTTATTAATAATAGGATTATTGATTAATAGCGTCCCAGATTGTAAAACGAAGAACACAAAAAATATATGTTTTGATCTTGTTCTCATCGCTTTTGTTATTTTATTTTTTATTTTGATTTGATGAACTGTCGGTAAAAAATTAAAGCAAAACTTTTTTAATGAAAGAGTTAAAACATCTAAAAGTAATTTTTAACAAAGGAGCGCTTGGTTTGAAAGTCGTTGTTGTTTATATATGTGTTTTTACTTTATTTTTTATTTTGGGGTACGCGGTTAATTTAATATTTTTTGAAGGAAAGAACATCTATCTAATCTTGGAATCATCTTTTATTTTAACATTGATAACGACGCCAATTTTAAAGGTTTTAAAAGATATGAAAAATAAAGATTAAGGAAATTATTGATAAGATAAAAGACGTGAAGTTTAATTAACCTAATAATAAATATGTTGCTATACAAGAATCAGATATTCAACACGAAGAACATGTTATATATTATAAAAACTAAAATCTAAGGGTAAATTAAAGAAAGAGAGCACTTTTAGCAATTCTATATATGTGTGAAAACCTCGCAATTTCACATTCTCAACATCTTTCACGATGGCTTCTAAGTGGTTGCTTGCCAACCACCCTTTTATGTTTTCTTTTACGAGACACTTAAAATCTAATCGTGTTAAATTGCAACCTATTATAGAAAAAATTATCATAACACATAAAAAAACCTCTAGATACGTCAACGTATAAGAGGTCATGTTCCAACACATTATATAAATGTTTTGAATTCTATAACATGAGTGCTAAAATATAATTAAAATAAACAGAACGAAAAAGAACACCTAGTATTATAGATTGCGACCAACAATCTATAATCGCTAGACCGATACCCAACTATCGGCAAGCATTTTAAGGTGTCCTCTCTCTTATTAATCTGTTACCCTTATATTACTAAATGAATCACATTTTAGCAATATAAAAGGTTCAAATTAAAATAGAATTGAAGGACATCAACAATTGATGATACCATCAAAAAAGAGTGTAAGCCGTTACAAGATTTATCGGCTTACGCTCTTTTTTGTTCTCCAAAGGAGAAGATATTATGACACATCAATTGATCAATCTAGAAGAATATACGACTTTCGAATCTATCCAAGCGATGGATAACACAGTCAGACAATATAACACTAAAATCAGTAAAACGCATTTCGAAACACTTAATCTACTCAAACAATATAGTTGTAAAGTCATCGGTGTTTCTCATATCAAAATCAAAACTATGGCTAATCAACTTAAAAAATCAGTCGCTACAGTTAAGCGTCATATTAAGTATTTAAAAGATAATGGTTTCATCACGATTATCAATACGTTTCGTATGAAACAAGGGGGCAAAGGGGCGAATACTTACGCAATTAACCCTATCGACGTATACCAAAAAATTCAAAATGAGCTATCGCAAATGAGCCATCGTAAGAACGCTAAAAAACGTAATCAAAGCCAGTCACAGCAAGCGATGGCATTCGTCAAAGCAAAAAAAGAAACTATATCCTTTATAAAACTATTAAGTTCTTTTGTAAGTAACAAATTTATTCACAAACAAATCAAATTAAAAAGAACTGAAAACATTAAAAACTTTAGAGCTTGCCCTAAAGATGTCCCTCTGGATGTTTATAAATCATACAAGGCTTTCTTTAGTGATGCTCAAATTAAATATATTTACACTGCAATTACGAAACAAACAACGAAATATGCCAATATTAACGACGCTGACCATACAGACATTGTAGATAACACATTCAATTCACTTGTTAAAGCATTAAGAAAATACCACAGAGGCGAAGGTAAAAACATTAAAAATATTTTTGCTTATGCGACAGGCACAGCTAAAAAACTCACATTTAGACAAGCAAGCATGAACGCTTGGGCAAACGTTGGTATTATTTAGTAAACCGGTGGTTTCCATGGTATTTCATCGTTTACGTCATGTTGCGATACTTAAAACGATAAGTATATACATCAGTTTCTTTCCTGTCCTTGTACATGAATGAGGGCATGCATTTGCTGCACAAATTTCAGGTGGCTATGTAACAGATATTCGAATGATTATGACATCTAGGCAACAAAATGCGACAGGTAAGCAAGGCTATGCTGAAACAATAGCTAAACATAAAATAAGTTTTATGATTATTGTCTTTGCTGGTTATATTGCTGCATCACTTATGTTTTATCTCGATTTCTACTTCGTCCAACATCAATTGTCTTTCGTCGATGTCGGTATATGCTTGTTCTTTGTGATTTTTCACTTCACACATACGAAACAAAAGTGGATTCCGTTAATATTGCTCATAGGTCTTATTTACATTAGCTATGCGATATTTGTTAAAACAAGTCCATTTGTATTAAACAGTATTCATTGGGCTTATAGTGTGTTTTTAGGTTTGTTACTCGGTGAAACTATACAAAGTACGATTATAACCACTCAAATGACATTTAGTCGATCAAAACAAGGCTGGGACGAATCCAGTTAACACACATCCCTCAACATCTGTGATGGCTCGTCATAAGTCTGTTCATCGTGTTTCATGTATTTCACAATTATATTTTGTTATAAACAGTCCAATCTAAGATAAAAACTGATGAATTTACAAATAAGATAGAACAGGATATACTATAATTGAAATAAGAAAAGTACAAGTGCTACCAACACTTGTACCCTGTAAACCCATTAAAAAGACGGTGCCTTTTCAGAAAATGTTTAATAACCATTCTTCCTACTCGTCAAAAGTTGGGATGGTTATTTTTTTGGCTTAATTTAATAAGCACGATGATAAGACCAATCAACGCAATAAGAAAAATTCCAAATTGCAAAATGGTACTTATATCAATCAAAAGGCGTCTCCTTTCTAAAGATTTAATTGATACAGCCATAGGCATCACGCTCCTCATACTCAGATTAGCCACCATCATTCCAAATTGCTTACAAAATTAATCATATATAATACCAAATTTAATATAAAGCTCAAGATTACTAACGCACTCATATACGTTCGATTTTTGAGATTACTCTAAACTGCCTGTTGACGCTTATAGTCATATAACTGATGCCATTTGATAAATTCCTTAAATGCTTTAGTTTTCATGAGAAAGTCATCACTATGAGCTTGCCACTTGTTCGGTGGTGCTACAATACATTTTTTTTTGATATACCATTGGGGGAGCCAACGATACCAACTGTGTTGTACTTGATAAGATAAGTTCTCAATCATTGTCAGTGTATCTAGTATTGCTTCTAGCGTATGAGTATATTGCTTAAAATCTTTGAGCTCTTTGATGTCATCATCATCGACAAAAAGATTCCCCAAATCATGGTTATAATAACTGTCAGAATGAATCAATGTTACTTTATAACAATCTTTGTTATCTTCATCCTTTTCAGATTTTTTATGTAAAATTTGAGATTGATCAACTATATCTCGAATTTGTTGTTCTAACTGTTGATATGCTTGATAATAAGCTACTTTTTCAGAATTAAGACGATATTGCTGAACATGTGCTGCTCGAATATGTGTCACACCACCCAACTTAGCTGCAAAAAACCGATGTCGTCCTCCGCCTATGCCACCTTCATGCATATATTGAACGGACTTTCGATCCTCTGTTTCAAGAGAACTGAAATATAGTTTTCCAATAGTATCTGTTTGATATGTCTTATTCCATTCCTCCCATCCTAATTCATAAAGCCAACTGAAACATGCTCTCAATCTTTTGGGAATCAAATTTATTGATTGACTGTGAAAATCATCACATAGAGCATATCGTGCTAAATCTAGCCATTCATGACCAATATTGCCAAATAATCCACTGCCAATGATTTGAGATGTTGGAATAATCATGTCCTTACATTCTCCTAAGTCATCAAATACATTTCTAGGCAATGGATATGCTTTGATCTTTTGTACCTCAATGGATTGAATATGTTGGTTTGAAACACCTAAATCTTTTAAAAATTGCTTCACATCTTGAGAGGGATAATGTTCATCAAAATAGGTTTTTAATGCTTCGTCGTTCATCATTATTCTCTCCCCTAACACATAATTAAATTTATAAAAAAACGTTATCTAGCTTGGTGTACTAGATAACGTCAGAGCTCAAAAGTTAGTAGACTGAGGTTTCAACTTTTGTGTTGAAACAATAAAATATACAAGAGCTACTAAAAATTATATAAGATTGATTGTGTCTATGCAATCGTTGATATATCTAGCTTGATTTTATACTTTCAGAATCAAAAAATGCTATCTAGTTTTAATAACTAGATAGCATAGGGGAATTAAAAGAATGTATATTGAGTAGCGATGCCCAATTAACATCTTTAATCATATATATAACACATGAATTAAAGCAAATGGAGAACGGCTAGCATAAGCATGTCTTTAATATACTGATTTTTATTCCTCCATATCAGTATATTATAACACATGTATATGCAGAGATTTTTTATTAAAAGTCAGTAGAAATAGTAGAAAACGTAACTCTACCTATTAATAATACTGAAAGGAGTTCGTTGGATTGTTATCTGAGTTCTATTAAAAGGAGTGAAAATGTTCTTCATTAGCCTAATTTCAACATAACATATATTTATAAGTTTGACCATGTCAATTGAGAGTAAAAAGAAAAGGTAGAATCGTTGACGCTACCTTTTCTTTTACAAGAAAGATTTAACAATCTTAAAATTGCTACAATTTTAAGTTCTGATAATAATAGAATAACGATTCCCCTTACTATCTACTTTTATAATACCACAAAAGAACAATTGTAATCGTTTTATCACCATGTTCTTGAGTAACTAGTTCCATAGTTGCTATTTATTGTATAATATGCTGATGTTTATGCGTATGTGTATGTTTAAGCATATGTGCATTAATATACTTATTTTAGTGTGTATATAGATAATGATATATATGTGTATATTAATGTTGATAGATATGTGTATTTTTGTTATAGTTTAGTTGGAGGTGGAAACAAATGGAAATTATTACTTTTGCTGCTATAAAAGGTGGCGTTGGTAAAACAACATTATCATATAATTTTGCTGAATATTTAGCTTCTATCAACAAAAAGGTACTTCTTATTGATATGGATCATCAATGTAATTTATCTCAGATATTAAATGTATATGAACAAAAAAACACAGTATTATCAGTTTTTAATAAAATAGAAGCACTGGGAATAAATGAGGAAGTTAAAATACATGAAATTAAAGAAAATATTGATTTGATAAGTGGATTCCTACGCTTAGATGAGTATGAAAAAATTATGAGTACAACAGATGGAAAAGATATGCAATTATATATGTGGTTAGATGATAATTATGAGAAATACAATATTGAAAAATATGATTATATTATCATAGATACACACCCTGATTTTAGTACATCAACAAGAAATGCAATAGTTGTCAGTCATAAAGTTATATCGCCTAATAAACCTAGTGGATTTAGTGATGATTCTAATTCAAACATTGAATATAGAATTAATAAATTAAAGAATGACCTTATCGATTTTAAAACGAGAGAAAGTTATGTTACAGCAAATTTATATTATGTTGGAAATATGGTAAAACATAACACAAAATCGTCTAATGAGTTTATTAATGAAATGAATAAAAAGAGTGAATATATAACATATTTCCCCGATAAAGAATTGATTACAAAGAGTGTTTTGGATAAAACTCCTATTGTTGAATTTTCTAAAGATAAAAAAATATTTCAAAAAAATAAAACATTTTTTGAAAATTTTAAAGACAGCTGTGAGGTAATGAGAAATATATAGTTTTTGATTTTATAACAATCACATACACACTTTAATACACACGAAGATGTGCATTTTTATGTGTAGTATTATCACTATACTAGTAAGTAAAATAATCATGACTAACATATATTGTAGGAGGTTAATTATGGCATTTAATAAAGATAAGAAAGCAAAAGATATGAATAGCGCACTAGAAGAGGCGAAATCGCCAGATTTAAATAATAACAAGTTAAGTATATTAAAAAAGAATACTAAAGAAAAAAAAGCTCGATATCAATTTACCTTAGAACCATCAGTAAGAAAAAAAATTGCAACGTTAGCGAATGAAAATGGTTATTCATCATCTTCAGAATTTTTAAATGAACTAATAAAGAGCATATAAAAAAGCCGTAGCGAATCTTGGCAGACACTACGACTTTGGAGAATTTATAAAAAACATCTCTCTATATTTTATTTTATAAATGCTTATTAATCAATAGGAGCCGTTTATAATGGATCAAGATAGAGAAAATGTTCGGCGTGAAAATTATATCGAACGGATTAACTGAAAGAAATCAGTTATTCAATGAAGATATTAGGAAAACAAATAATATCAATTAACTATATATATATTTATAATGTAAACAGAAAGGATTGTTTGCTATGACACACTATATTGTGGAAAAGCAAAGTGGTCATGTTATTGTCCAAGGAAAAAATTAAATGAATTAATTGAACATGTATATTTAAATCAAATACATGATATTGAACAAACTTTTTCGACAATAACGAAGGCATAAAAGAATTATTATCAGTATATGAATCAGTTATCTAGTATTTACAATGTTGCAAGTGAATATGCAAAAGCTATAGAAACAGCACCTTGTTGTTTGGAAACCATATTTAGAAGTATATAACCAGGAAGAATTTATAGAACGTAAAGAGTTTATTAATATTAAAATTGATGTAGAGGAAAGAGAAATATTGATAATAAATAATACACTTAATGTTTTATTTGATAAGGTGAATAAAGTAGAAACTATTTCTTTAATGTAATAACAATGAAAGTGTAACAAAAACACTCGTTTTATGTACAAGTCATTTATCTATGGTTCATCATTTGAATTTTTAATATATGAACAATACTATTAATCATTATTGTTTGATTTAATTTTAGAGTATTTATATTCATTTATAAATTTTTCTATATAAATTGAGAACTGATTCAGGTTGGAAAACAAATATAAAAATGTCTGTTTGAGTCCAGAAACTTATGAAAAGTTAAAGAAAATCAAGTTTTTTCCTGATGAAAATTTCATTGAAATTACTACAGAAGCAGTAGAAGTGTATTACACAAAGTTGAAATTAGAAGGTAAATTAACGAAAGGATGCTTTGATGAATGAATTTATAGATAGCTTTTTTCATATATATGTATGAAAACCTCGCAATCAGACAATCAAGCATAAACGGTTGGGCACGTGTTGGTATTATCTAATTAACCGGTTGTGTTCGTGATGTTTTATCGCCTACGTCATGTTGAGATATTTAAAACGATAAGTATGTGTCATTTTCTTTCCTGTCCTTGTACATGAATGAGGCCATACATTTGCTGCACAAATTTCAGATGGCTATGTATCAGATATTCCAATGATTATGACAGCTAGGCAAAAAATGCGACAGGTAAGCAAAGTTATGCTGAAACAATAAAATATAAAAATAAGATCCAGTATACAAAGCTTACAAAGCCTATTAAATTTATCAATATAAAACAAAAGTTGCTATCTAGTTTTAGTAACTAGATAGCATAAGCGGAATTAAAAGAATGTATATTGAGTTACAATGCTCTAATTAATATATGAAAACCCATGAATCAAAGCAAATGGAAAACGGTTAGCATAAAGCATATCTTTAATATACTGATTTTGTTCTATTATACCACGTCTATGCAGAGAATTTTTTTCTTATCAGTCCATAGGAAAAGATAGAATCTTTGACTCTACCTTTTTGTTTACAAGACAGATTTAACAATCTTAAAAATAGAATAAGGATTTGCCTACTACCTACCTTTACAATAACACAAATGAACAATTTTAATCATAAATTAAAAAAAAGACGGAATAAATCCGTCTTTTTCAATAAGTGTAATTTGTGCAATGAAAATTGAGACATCATACAAATAAATGTAGGATTATTTCAATATAAGGTTATACTTTATATATTGTATATTATCAAAAATTATAGGTTTTAAAAAGAGTTTGAGTTTTTTTAAACATGTGTTATATTTAAAGTAATTTTTGAAATATATTTAACGTTTTACTTTTTTTCAAATTAAGGTGTTAACGAGCTAACAAGAATAAAGGCACTTAACCTTTTGAGGTTAAGTGCCTTTATTTTTGTTACATTACTACAACGTTTGTCGCTTGTTCACCACGTTGACTTTCAACGATATCGAAATTAACATTTTGACCTTCTTCTAAAGATTTATAGCCTTCTCCAGCAATCCCAGAGTAATGAACGAAAACGTCATTACCATTATCTCTTTCGATGAAGCCAAAACCTTTGTCTGCGTTAAACCATTTTACTGTACCGTTATTCATATAGAATACCTCCACGTGCTTTTGCACATAATATTTGTAACAAATTCATAACTAAAAAAGAGGATATTCGAATAAATACACTACAATTTAATTCACGATCTTTGATTACGTTAGATTAACTATACGCTTAATTATGTTATAAGTACAGAACTATTTTGAATTTGTGTTAATTTTAATAGTAATTCATATACATGTTTGGTTTATATTTATGTTTTAAGAGCCAATATAAGTTTTTAATGTGAAACTATATGATTTACTCTCAAATCTTTAAAATGTTTATCAAGATTCAAAATAAGTAAAAAACTACCAACTAAAAAATAGCTAGTAGCTTTTTATTCTCATTTTCGTGAAGTATTATATGAAAAAGAAAATAGGACCTAAATATTATGATAACAGACATGGGTTAAAAATTAACCTTTAAAAAGACAATATTTTTGATAATTTTTACGATTGGTTATTAGTAAATATATTGCATTGGCAACAGCTAATAAGTTTCAAATAACTGATAAATAGGAATAAAGAATAAAAAAATATTAAATATATATATGACACACGATAAAATTTATCAAATTAATCAAATTGCATATTACTATTCCTCTATAAATAACATGATTGATTTAAATTATACTTCTTTCCCTACTGTTTATTGAAATATTTTTCAATACCAAACAAAATTGTCCACCTTTCTAAAATCAAAATTTATTTTTATAAATCTTAGATGTCTTAACGAATAAGTAAGTCACGTTTAAAATAATCAAAATATTATAAGAAATAATAATGCAATGATTCTACTATTTGTTTTTAATCTTTTGTGGTATAAAGACAAATAGTGTTATTAATACTAAAAATGAAAGAAGAAATTAAATTCTCACATACACTAAATGCAATTGAAAAAAGATAAAATAACCTTCATTATACTCCTCCTTTTTAGTTTACTTCTCATAAGAAAATTAAAAAAGCTATTCTCCCCAATCTTCTTTAAGTTTTTCTATGAAAGCTTTACGATCTTTTTCAAATTGCTTATCATTTTCTTTTTTATATTCTTGATTATTTTCTTCTGTGAGCCATTGAGGTGTTTTCTCTCTAGAAAAGCTAGTTACATTTTTATTCACTTTAAATTCCTTTGCTTGTTCTACTGTTTTTATATTGGAATTTTTCCATTCCTGTAAAATTTTCATTAAAAATGGTTTGGAATTCTTAGCGTGTATTGAAGTGTATTCTATGGCATAAGAAATCACATCATTATTAAAATCAGATAAAAGCTTTGATAATTGATTTTTATATTTTGAATTAATATCAATACTGAGTTCATTTTGGATAATTTTTATCCAGTTCCTTTGATTTACGCTACTACTACCACTACTTTGTTTTTTATTCGTAGTAGTATCACTAATATTAGTATCATTAAAATCAGTATTACTAAAATCAGTATCATTAGTGTTCGATTTTCGAACTTCTAGAGGTTCGAAAATCGAATTTCTAGAAGTTTGATTTTCGTATTTCTTGAAATTCGATTTTCGAACTTCATTGTCATGACAGTGTTCTATCGCAGTTTCTTCTTGTTTTTTAATTTTGTAAATATCTTTTTTATTAATTGCAGGATTCATCAAATATAATTTGTTTGGTTTACCTTGCCCACATCTTATTTGCTCTAAGAGATCAGCTTTTATTAACTCATTTTTAATTTTTATTAATTTAGCATTTTGACAATTTAATATGGTTTTAAGTTTTTCATTAGTGTAAATAAAAAATATATCGCCACTTTCATCAAACCAATTATTCTTAATAGATAATTCTAATCTATCTTTTAATAAAGCATAAGCAATTTTTGCGTCATTACTTAATTTCATATATTTATCATTAGTAAAAAACACTTTTGGTAATTGGTAGAATTTCTCTCTATATTGCTGTTTAATATTGAATCTTTGTTCTGACATACTAAAAAACCTCTTTCCGAAATGTAATTGGTAAGAGGCAATAAAACGTTTGCAATTATTTACGTTTATTTAATAGTTTGGGCGCTTGCATTGATATGTAATGCAATATATAATATAAACATAGATATTTATTAAATAAACGTTTTCCGGCGTTTTATTACCTGTTTGAGAGTGATTATTAGCAGTAGTCACTCTCTTTTTGTATATATTTATAATAACATTTTTCATAAATACATTGAATATACTCTGTTTCTTATTTTTATTTTAGCTTAAATGAGATGATTTAAGTTTCCCTCTTAATCTTTTTAAATTCCATTTCTTTTGTGCTTATAGTCCAATGTAATTATATTACAGCATATTTGTATATTAATATACAGTGTATACAAAATGCATAGTAGTAAAGCAAGATGTCGCTTTGTTGCCAAAGGCAATAATTTAAGTGGATTAATTGAGCGTGTATGTTTAAATTAAATATATGATATTAATCAAAGTTTTTAACAGTAACAAAAGTAGAGAAAGATTATTATCAGTATATGAATCAATTATCCAGTATTTACAACGTTGCAAGTGAATATACAAGAGCTATAGAATCAGCATCTTGCTTTAAGAAAAAATATTAGAAGCCTATAAACAGTAACAATTTACACAACCCAAAAAATTTATTAATATTAACATTGATAAGAAAGCGAGAGGGTGTGTCTGAAGAATTATATTTATCAGTAATTATAACAGCAAATCAGTAAAAAGGTGGTGTTGATAAATCTACTATTACTAAAAATCTAACGACTTATTTAGCTATAGATCAAAATAAAAGAGTTTTGAATATTGATGAAGATTATAGCTTATATCTTACAACAAATCTCTATGATTTATATGAAAATCAAGGCAATATTGGTGAGTGGTTTACATTAGATGATGATGGAAGTAAAGATGTTAATTATTATACAATTCATCCAAATATAGATTTAGTTGTCGGAGACCCACATCTCAATGATAAAATTAAAAATTTAACTAATGAAGAAGGAACTACCTTTATATTGATGAAGTGGTTAATCAATCATCTAGAAAAACTTAGTGTATATGATTATCTTTTGATAGATACCCATAATGATTTTGATACTTTTACAAAAAATGCAATTGCTATTAGCGATGTTATATTAGCACCATTAGACTCATCAGATTAAGAAAGAACGATTGCGACTCGTATGAAATATGGATTAAAAAATTAGAAGATTAACTTGTAGAACCAATCTCTAACAAATCATATATTAATGCCGATTTATATACCATCGGTAATAAAATTGCTAGGAATACAGCTAGTCATCGTAAATTTTTAAAAGCTATTCAACGTCGTAGTGATTATCTCACAAGGATACCTCAAAAAGAACTATTTGTTAAAGCATCCAAAGTGATTAAAACAATGGAAAGAATATATAATGTGATTCATATTGACTAGATGGTAATATGATGAAACTAAGTAAAATAACCAAAAAAATATAAATAATTAGGAGATGAATATAAATGACCAATATACCATATACAGAAATCATAGGAATTTTAGCTGGTAATCAAAAAGATGTTAAAGATAAAAAACCAAAATATTCAACAATTAAAATTAATAAGGAAGCAAAAGTTTTATTCGATGAATTAGTACACCAACATCGTACAAAACAAGTGGATTTTATAGAAGAATTATTAGTTGAATGGTGTCGTCATCAAGACAAAGAAATTTATGAACAATACCAAAATAATGAACTACCAGGTCAAAACAAATCATAGGTGGTATTTAGAATGAAAAGACATAATCTGATTGCCCTTATTGATTTAATGTAATGGTTAAATCAAAAGGATGAAAAAGAAGTTGAACGAATTTACATTAATGTATTCAAGAGCAAGAAGATGAGCAAATAGAGATTAGTTATTTTTAAATATATTTCATCACAATACATTGATTTTAGTGAGTTGAAAGACAATTTATTAATAATTAAATCTGAATAAAAGTAAGAAAGATCCTTTTGGTAATGTTTCAGCTGGTAAAGATACAATTCACTATATGTCAGACAACTTTGATTCAGAAGATATGCTATTCTAAATAAAGTAGCACATGTTATAACAATGTAATAACATGTGCTATAAATTTTATATAGGAGTGATAAGTGATGAGTATAATTTCTAAAGTAGTAAGAAATGGTAATAGTCAGGCAATTACGTTAAATAAAACGATTTTACAAGAAGCAGGCTTAAGTATTGGGGATAACTTAAATGTTGAAGTCAAAGATGGAGAAATCAAGTTTACTAAAAATGATAAATCAATCATAGAGGAAATTCATAATTTTTATCTTAATGGAGGATATTATGATGAAGAAGAGATTGATTTTGGTGAACCAGTAGGTCGAGAAATATGGTAAATTAATTTGATGTTATCGTGGTTGATTTAAATCGAACACGAGGGAAAGAAAAGCAAAAATATCACCCATGTGTGATTGTAAGTAATGACTTTGTAAGTCATCGTTCTTCTTTTGTATGGATATTACCTATAACGAATAGAAGCAAACGTTTTCCGTCAGATATACCTGTTAGCAATAAAAATAGTAATGTAACAGGTATTATTGATTCCGTCCCAATTAGGTCAGTAGATATTAAAGCTAGAAACTATAAAAAGATAGATGAGTTAAATGAAGGTATAAGAACGGATGTTATTAATACAATAATCGCTCATTCAGCTATCATTTAATTTGTAAATTTCATGATATTAAATATATAAGCATACTAATTACATTTGTATATTTCAAATAAGGTGTAGATATTTGTCTATACCTTATTTTTTATTTGTGGCTGACGAGCAGCCACAAATAAAATTAAAGTAAAAGTCACTCAGCTAAATGTAGAAGACTTACAACAAGTTATCCATGAGTTTAACGAACATTGTGATTCAGACAAACAAATACATCTTAAAACTTACTTAGTGCCTGAAGATAAAACAACATACTTTGTATCAATGCTTAACGAGATGGGCATTCACCAATTTGAAAGAAATTAAACCTGTATATTATTGGTTATTAACACAACCATTTAGAAAATAACAAAATGAAAGGAGGTGATGCTTGAATCTAATAAGGTGGATGGTTGGGGATAGCACATTATAAGTGAAGGAGGTGTTGCGCCGTGAAAAAGATGAATAAAAAACTCTTAGTAAGTGTGCTCAACTTACTAAGAGAAACAATACATCTTATTATCGAGATAATTGAATAATTATCTCATGGAGGAGCTATTACTCCTCCTTCACTACTAAATTATACCACAGTTACACGAAAACTAAACTTATAGGAGGTGTGATTATGAAGAAAAGATTCTATATGGAAAGTGTTTGATGTTTTAGCTGAAGAAGATAGCGTGGTTATTTATTAAAAAGTACTCAGTTATATAAGATTGAAACAACCAACCATTTTGAAACCCATCAATCATGTAAGGATTTGTGTAATATAGATATTAAGCAAACAGTAATGAATTTTAAAGAATCTAAAGATTTGAAAGCAACGTATAAATAAAAGAGTTGCTTTTTTAATAATAAACTAATTAGGGAGTGATGGATAATGATTAGAATCAATTTATTTGGTGTAGATTATGAGGAGAAAAAGAGGTGTTATGTGAACAATCATTTATCTTTAATAAATGAATATAAAGAAAAGATTCCTTTATTACAAAATATTCCCAATGTATTATTGGTAAGTGAAATGTTCACAGAAGAAAATCATACAGAATTTTATGACTATTAAGGTGGACTAAAAGAATTGAGAAAATCTAATCTTTTTGTTAATGGAGATAGTGTTTTATTTGTTAAATGTAATGTAAAAATTAGTTTTAATATTTATCTTTTGATTGAAATAAGAGAATCTATTATTGAAAAAATGGAAGTTATAAAATGAATAACGATAGCGAAATTTTTATAATTGTTTAATGAAAGAATATATCCCATTGCAGAATCAAACTTTGCTAATACAATTGAATTTTATTAGCAAAATGTTTTTTAATATAGATGAACTTAATTAAAAAATAGTGTTATTAACTGTAATACTAATCAAGAAATTAATAATAAAGTGCAGTTTAAAAATTCAAGTGAATTAGAAATTTAGATCAATCAATCTTGTTTTGATGATTTATTATTATTGTACTTAAATGAATTAACTATTAAAAGTCAAACTCGGTAAATGTTATAAGGAGTCCATATAAAATAAACTTTTTAGTTTCATAACTTATATTTATTTTTGCTATTTTTTTCGTATTATGGATTAATGAATTTTAAAATATTAAATAAGTAAGTTACAAGCAAAACAAATTTTGTAAGTTCATTTAATCAATAATATCATTTTAAATATAAAAAAGATAAAGGTAATGTAATAAAATTTAAAACTTAGCTTCCTCTTTTTTTGTCTTTTTCTTTTGTATATAGACTTAAAAAATCCAAAAATCATGGATTTCAATTTAGAATTTAAAAGATAGTTTTCTAAATTGAAATATATATCTAATACTCCCTATTGCGTCGTATTATCTATATATTAATCTGAAGTTTACTATCATAAAATTTCTAGATTAATACACCTCTATGTTCGTTTATCTCACATATTTGCTACTTTTAATTATCCAAAATTATCGTTACTCTTTCAAATTTTGAATTAATTAAGATTTATTAGACGTAATTATTACAAAAAGCGGAGTCTGTTTTTGGAGTCTAATAAATGAGCATAAGGAAATCCAGTACCACCTTGGGTGGTATTCAGCATAGCTGAAGGATTATCTTACCATTCGCTTTGCTCATTTGATCTTGCATAAATCCTTATAAAAGTCTATATATCAAGGTTTATAGGCTTTTGGATAAGTAATATTAATTTGCGTTATAGCAATTAATATTACAGACTCTTTACAATTCTTACAAGACCACTTTTGAACGTCTATAGACTCCACTTGATGTTGATATGACGGGCTTCATTTTTTTATAGACTACATGTAGTCCAAAATTTGGTAGCTATAGACTACATAGAGTCCGGTTTTTTTGATATTTTTAGTAAAAAAATAAGATCACTTATAAGTGATCTTATTTGAAAAAAAGTGAGATTGATTTGTTAAGTATTTTTACAATGAGTTCTACGTTTTGTTAGCCATTATATCATTCATTGGTGAGTTTATTGTTAGTCTTTTTAGTTTCACTTTATTCCTTTTTTTACTGATAACTTATTAATAAAGTGATTCGTATCATCCATCAGTTCTTCCCATTCTTTTTCAATTGTTAGTCCCCATTTTTTGTTTCATGAGTCATTTTCATTTACCTAAAATTTTTTATATCACATTTTGTTTTCTTTAACTTCTAAATTTATTGTTTTCAGAATGACCATGAGTCGATAGAAAAATAGTATTATTAAATTAATCTTTTGACTAGTCATTTTATCTTTGAGGTTAATAAAAAAAACTAAAAACTGGAACTTAAAAACACTTAAGCATCAATTTTCTACATCTAAGAAATATATTGATTATGTAGTTTATTGTTACATAATAATTAACTATTAAAAAACAAGGCACAAGATATTGATAATTATTGATTTGAAAAAATATGAAAATTTGCTATTTGCTTTCATTCGCTATTGTTCTATATATTTGTTTCATTTGCACTTGTGTAACTTGCATAAATTACCAATGTTATACATAAGATGACTTATCGGGAGTCACCTATTATCGTATATTCGGAGATGATATAATATATAAGTCGCCTATCTCTCAGGCGTCAATTTAGACGCAGAGAGGAGGTGCATTACTTTGCTAATCATTTTCGTTTACATCATAGCACCAGTCATCAGTGGCTGTGCTGTTGCGTATTATGCTTATTGGCTTAGTAAATGCAACAAATAATTAATAGGCGACTTTATAAGCCAACATCGAAAAAATCCCCACACTATTGTAGTAGTGTGGGGATTGGTGCATTCATTGTTAATCATTTTCGTTATTTAGATTATAACACTGGTTAGTAGAGGAATGCAAAGTAAAGAAAGATCTTAGGAATCAATTTCGAATTTTTTTAATAATATTACTTAATTTTTTGGTTCTGTTGCAAAGTTGAATTTATAGTATAATTTTAACAAAAAGGAGTCTTCTGTATGAACTATTTCAGATATAAACAATTTAACAAGGATGTTATCACTGTAGCCGTTGGCTACTATCTAAGATATGCATTGAGTTATCGTGATATATCTGAAATATTAAGGAAACGTTGGGTTCAAAAATATGCCCAATTTTATATCAAATTTGGAAGAAAAAGCATCAAAAAGCTTATTACAAATGGCGTATTGATGAGACGTACATCAAAATAAAAGGAAAATGAAGCTATTTATATCGTGCCATTGATGT
>NZ_JBRIKK010000025.1:0-19662 GCF_052976705.1 Staphylococcus sp. MSU001 | reverse complement strand
ATACTTGACTAATCGTAGGAAAGAGGCTGGGACATAAAGTTCCAAGATAAATAAAAAAAGACAATTTCTATTGAAATAATATAGAAATTGTCTTTTTTTATTATTTTTTGAATATTTTCAGCTCGTTGAGCTGTTACTTTTCTTATATTAAGTGCCATTAGCACAAATCCTAGTTCTCTTTAGGCTTTATTTATCCCTTAAACGGACATTCTAGTGAAACCCAAAATAGCCTTCATAAATCCAAAATCAGGCTCCACATCGATGTTTCTTTGACTGTATAAGGTTTTTTTTTTTTGATTTGAAGTTCATACATTGTTGTTTCAGAGAACATTCTGAACAATCATCACATTCATATAATTTCAAGTCTCGTTTAAAACTATATTTATCATGACGATAGGCATATCTTTTAAATCCTATGGTAGAGTAAGTTGAGTCATGTTATAATCTTTGTGC
This sequence comes from Staphylococcus sp. MSU001, assembly GCF_052976705.1. Lineage (NCBI taxonomy): Bacteria > Bacillati > Bacillota > Bacilli > Caryophanales > Staphylococcaceae > Staphylococcus > Staphylococcus sp. MSU001. The sequence goes on along the minus strand of NZ_JBRIKK010000025.1, from coordinate 19,209 downwards.
ATAAGACACCTCATTAATTTAGTTTAGTGGTATTTATTAAATTATACGAAAGGGCCTTATTTTTTAAGTATTTCAATGTAAAATTACATATAAAAAGTATTTTGGCGAGACTCTTGAGAGAACAGGACAGGCTGAAGCTGTCCCCTAAGAAAGCGAGCCAACAATACGTAGTATTGTAAATAAAGAAGCCAGTAAATGAATTTATAAAAAACTCATTTACTGGCTATTTTGCTAGGAATTATATCCCAGCCTTTTTTTATTTTACAAATTAATATTGTTCTAGATTAAGACGTAGGTTTAACAACCTTAAAGTCAAGTTCTTTATTGTCATTTAAATCTACTTTAATGATTGTACCTTCAGGTAGACTTTCTTTAATCATCATACGTGCAATTGGAGTTTCTATTTGTCGTTGAACAAAGCGTTTTAATGGTCTTGCACCAAATTGTGGTTCATATGCTTCTTCACCTAGCCATTTTTTCGCTTCTTCTGTCACTTCAATTGAGATATGTTGATCTAATAATCTCATATTTAATTGTATTAAAATTTTATCTACAATCATACTCATATCGTTAACTGATAATGGTTTAAATAACACGATATCATCCATACGATTTAATATTTCAGGTTTGAAGTATGCATGTAGACTGTCCATAACTGCTTTCTCTGTATCATCACTAATTTCACCAGCATCTTTTACATTTTCAAGTAATACTTGTGAACCAATATTACTAGTCATGATGATAATAGTATTTTTAAAGTCAACACTTCTACCTTTTGAATCCGTAAGACGACCTTCATCTAGTATTTGAAGTAATACATTAAAAACATCGCTATGTGCTTTTTCAACTTCGTCTAACAAAATAACTGAGTATGGATTACGTCTAACTGCTTCAGTTAATTGACCACCTTCATCATGGCCTACATAGCCTGGAGGTGCACCAATTAAACGTGATACAGCATGTTTTTCCATATATTCGCTCATATCAATTCTAATCATATGTTTTTCAGAATCAAAAAGTGATGAAGCAAGCGATTTTGCTAATTCAGTTTTACCTACTCCAGTAGGTCCTAAGAATAAGAAACTTCCGATTGGTCTATTCGGATCTTTAATCCCAGCACGTGCTCTAACTACTGCGTCAGATACTAAATCAACTGCTTTATCTTGACCTACTACACGTTTGTGTAAGATGTCACTTAAACTTAATAGCTTTTCTCTTTCTGTTTCCACAAGTTTAGACACGGGTATACCTGTCCATTGACTAACTATGTCGCCTATTTCTTCATCTGAAACGACTTCACGAATCATTCTTTCACTATCTTCGCCAGTTTCATCTTGAAAGGCTTCCTCAAATTCTTGCAATTCTTTTTCTAATTGCGGAATTGTACCATATTGTAATTCTGCTGCTTTTTCAAGATTACCTTCTGTTTGTGCATCTTCAAGAGCTTGACGACTACTATCTAGTTCAGCACGTTTTTCTTGTACTTTAGCAATTTTTTCTTTTTCTTGTTCAACACGTGATTTTAAAGAGGCTTGTTTTTCTTTTTCATTAGATAATTCCTCTTGAAGTTCTTCTAAACGATGTTTACTTGCGTTATCAGATTCATTTTTCAAGGCACTTTCTTCAATTTCTAATTGCATTACTCGACGATTTACTTGGTCTAACTCTGTTGGATTTGATCCCATTTCTGTACGTATTGTCGCACACGCTTGGTCGACTAAATCTATAGCTTTATCTGGCAAAAATCTATCGGTAATATATCTATCAGATAACTCAGCCGCTGCAACAAGTGCACGGTCTTGTATACGTACACCATGGTAGACCTCATAACGTTCTTTTAGACCACGTAAAATTGATATTGTATCCTCAACATCAGGTTCACTGACACTAACTTTTTGGAAACGACGTTCTAATGCTGAATCTTTTTCAATATATTCACGATATTCATTTAATGTCGTAGCACCTATACAATGCAATTCACCACGCGCAAGCATTGGTTTCAACATGTTTCCTGCGTCCATAGCACCATCTGTTTTACCAGCACCTACTAACATATGAATTTCATCAATGAATAAGATGATTCGACCTTCAGATTCTTTTACTTCTTTCAATACTGCTTTTAAACGTTCTTCAAATTCACCTCTATATTTTGCACCTGCAACTAATGCACTTAAATCAAGCTCGAAAATTGTTTTATCGAGTAATGATTCTGGAACGTCTTTACGTACAATTCGTTGTGCTAAACCCTCAACAATTGCAGTTTTACCTACACCTGGTTCACCGATTAAAACCGGATTATTTTTTGTTTTTCGACTTAAAATACGAATTGTATTACGTATTTCTTCATCTCTACCGATAACAGGGTCCATTTTACCTTGACGTACTTCTTCTACAAGATCACGACCATATTTTTCTAAAGCTTCATAATTAACTTCTGGATTTTGAGATGTCACATGATTTCCCCCTCTAACTTTAGTTATAATTTCTTTAATGACTTCTGCTTTATTGCCGACCCATTTTTGAGTAGTCTCATCAGTATCTATGGCTGCACGTAATATATGTTCCATAGAAATAAACTCATCTTCATAGGACTTCATATATTTCTCGGCTTTGTCTAATAATTCATTTGTTTTAGAACTAATATACTGTCCATACTGAACATTGTCTCCTTGTACAGTTGGATAATGACTTAATTGATTATCGTATGCTTGTTCTAGTTGATTAACATCAATATTTGCTCTTTCTAATATACTTTTAAATAAACTATCATTTTCATTCATCGTAGCTTTTAATAAAGCTTCAATTTCAATATTTTGTAATTCATATTCTTTACTGTACGCGACTGCTTTTTGTAAGGCACCTTGTACAGCATATGTCATTTGATTAATATCCAATTTATTTCACCTCTATCATTCAGAGTGGGTCAAAGTATAGAAAAATAAATTTGACTTTGACTTTCTTTGACCTTAATTATATTATAGACCCTTCTCATCATTAAATCAACATTAATTGCTCATGTTTTTCATTTTATTATGATAATCAAGTAAAAAAAGAGGAAGAACTCAATTCTAAATGAATAGAGTTCTTCCTCTTTAATTAATATATTATTTCTTTTTTATACTTTTCAATATTTCATCTGTCAATGCCTCTACGCCATCATTTTCAAGATGGATGCCGTCTGGAGCAAAATACTCTGTATGCCCTTTTGAGCGACTATACCAATCAATTAGAGTTACATTCTTTTTATCTTTAGCCGCTTCTGCCATCAACGTATTAACATGGTTTTCATATGATCGTGGCACTCTCGTATTTACAAGATATACTTGTGCCTTTCCAAATTTACCAATCAACTGATCTAATTGTTCTTTAGTAAAATCACCATTTGTACCTAGCTCAAGTATGACTTGATCTGTTGGTTTACGATATTGCTTATATTGTTGATTAACGAGGCTCTCGGCCTGATAGAGTTGACGACCGACTTTGCCATCGATTTTAGCTTTGGGTACTTTCGTTTTAAATTGTTCCCCTATATCTACCATAACTGAATCACCAATTAATAACGGCTTAATTTGCGTATATACATCATTATCTTTTGTATTCGCTTTAGTTTTACCATCGCTTGTTAACGAAATATTATCAATCGGTATCATGTGAATAAGATATTGATCAGCCTCATCGGTATTAAATGTTTGCGCTTTGTTCGATATGGTATCTTTTCCAAACTTATCGAAAACGCCTATTAAAATGAAAATAGTAGGTAAAAGTATAACAAGCGTTACAATAGTTCTAATAAATTGAGGTTTGTATGTTTTTTTAATTGCAAAAGCCTTAAAACCTTGCTTTCTCAATGGTGTTTCTACATATTTAAATGATAATTCTGCAAATAAAACTGTAAGAATGATGTCCAAAATATAAACATATGTTGGCATTTGACCATCAATAAAATAGCTATGAACAAAACTCATTATTGGGAAATGCCACAAGTACAAACTGTATGATCGCTTTCCAATATAAACAAATACAGGATTTCCTAATAACTTAGCTAAAATTGTAGTTGGATGAACAACACTTGCAATAATTAGCAAAGTCATTGTTGAAATAAGATAAAATCCACCATTATAAATCCAATCACTTTCATCACTAACAGTAAAGAATAATAGAATTAAAAATGTAAGTCCTATAATACCCGCACTATTAATCACAGTTTTTAATCCTTTAGGTGGATTGGGATTTAATTTAAAAGGTGGCCAGATAAATGCTAGAAGTACACCTAAAAGCAATGTCTGCAATCTTGTATCAGTTCCAAAATATACTCTTGAATGGTTCAAGTGAGGTTGAGAAATAACAACCATCATTAATAATGAAACCAAAGATATAATCCAAAACATCAGTATGACATTTTTCTTTTTCTTAACTATAGCCATAAGTAATAAGAGTACTGCTGGGAAAAAGAGGTAAAACTGCTCTTCAATGGCTAGTGACCATAGGTGCTTTAAAGGCATAAAAGAAAATTGCTCGAAATAATTGACATCTTTAGCAATATACCACCAATTAGATACGTAAAATATTGCTGCTATCATATCATGTTTAACTCTTACAATATGCTCAGGGTGGAATAATAAAGTTGCAATTCCAACAACTACTATTAATGCGAATACCGCTGGTAATAACCTTTTTATACGACGAATCCAGAAATTTTTAAGATTTATTGTTCCAGTATCTTCATACTCTTTGAGTAATAAGCTCGTAATCAAATAACCTGAAATAACAAAAAAAGTATCTACGCCTAAAAAACCACCTGTTAACCATTGTTTATTCAAGTGATAAATAATAATACCAATGACTGCAATTGCTCGCAAACCATCTAATCCAGGCATATATCGCATTTTTTTAGCAGAGCGATATTCATTATTTAATTTTTTTCTCATTGTTACATTCTTCCCTAATAATAATAAATTTTATAAGACGCGTATTTTTTAATCATTTTCATTAGACGCACGCTATTATTTCTAATCAATTTATTTAAACAAATCTTATCCTTATTAAATTAACAAGGTCATTCTTTAGATTACAACCATCCCTGCTATGTTATTAATGAATATACTTTATAAGATATGCCTCGTTAAAAGGTTATAAGTCTTAAATATTGTAATACATTTGTAATACTAATTCAATTTTATTGTAGAGCTAATTTATAAAAATATTAAATCAAAATACAATATTGTATTTTGAATTTCCTTTTATAAAGATAAAAAGAATAGCTACATCATTTCTCAAAACAATGAGTAGCTATCCTTTCAATTATCCGATGCCTAAAGCTATTTTGGCATAACGAGACATCATATCTTTATTCCATGGTGGACTCCATACAATCATTACTTCTGTATCAGAAATTTCCGGTATCTCAGCTAGAACGCTCTTAACTTGTTCAATAATTTGTGGTCCTAATGGACATCCCATCGAAGTTAATGTCATTTCAACTGTACATAAACCTTCATCATCAACATCAACTTTATATACTAAACCTAAATTAACGATATCTATCCCTAACTCAGGATCTATTACCATTTCAAGAGCGCCTAAGATACTATCTTTTAGTGCTTCTTCCATCAGTATCACCTCTTTAAAATTTTCTTTACACCAATATATCAAATATCCGACAAAACGCCAATAAAATGCTATGATACTGTTACATGATAATTAACAACACAAGGAGTAATATATGCAACCTTATTTAATTTGTCTAGATCTAGATGGTACATTATTAAATGACAATAAAGAAATCTCACCTTACACTAAACAAGTATTAACCGAATTACAACAATGTGGACACTACGTTATGATTGCTACTGGAAGACCTTATCGTGCGAGCCAGATGTATTATCATGAACTCAATATGAACACACCTGTGGTTAATTTTAATGGCGCATTTGTGCATCACCCAAAAGCAAATGATTTCGAAGTGATACACGAAGTACTAGATGTTGAAATTTCTAAAAATATTATTACAGCGCTTCAACAATCTCATATTACAAATATCATTGCCGAAGTAAAAGATTATGTCTTTATCAATAGTTATGATCCAAGACTTTTTGAAGGTTTTTCTATGGGGAATCCTAAAATTCAAACGGGGAATTTACTAGAAAATCTTAATGAGGCACCTACGTCACTACTTGTTGAAGCAGAAGAAGAAAATATTCCTGAAATTAAAGATATGTTAACCCATTTTTATGCAGAGAATATCGAACATCGCCGTTGGGGTGCCCCTTTCCCAGTCATAGAAATTGTGAAACGCGGAATCAACAAAGCACGTGGAATTAAACATGTTCAAAACTATTTAAATATCGCCGACGATCATATCATTGCGTTTGGTGATGAGGACAATGATATAGAAATGATAAAGTATGCGACCCATGGCATTGCAATGGATAATGGCTTAAAAGACTTAAAAGAAATAGCAAATAATATTACGTATAGTAATAATGAGGACGGCATAGGTCGTTATTTAAATGACTTTTTTAATTTAAAAATGCGTTATTATTAAGTTGAATAAACAATCCAAGTGATGATTAAAAAGGTATACGTTTTCTAATATCATACATATATAAAGGAGAGACAGCTATGAATAAAATTATAATAGTCGGTGCAGTTGCTGGTGGTGCGACTTGTGCAAGTCAAATTCGAAGATTAGATAAAGAGAGTGAAATCATTGTTTTTGAAAAAGATAGAGATATGAGCTTTGCCAATTGTGCATTACCTTATTATATTGGCAACGTTATCGAGGACCGTCGTAAAGTTTTAGCATATACGCCTGATCAATTTTATGACAAAAAGCATATCACAGTAAAAACATACCATGAAGTTATACAAATCAATGATAAAAGACAAACAGTTACTGTCTTAAATCATCAAACTAATCAAACTTTTGAAGAAAGTTACGATACATTGATTTTAAGTCCTGGCGCATCTGCAAACCGATTAAACACTCATAGTGATATCTCATTTACTGTGCGAAATCTCGAAGATACTGAGGCAATTGATACCTTTATTACGAATACTAAAGCACAACGTGCACTTGTTGTTGGCGCGGGGTACATCTCTTTAGAAATTCTTGAAAATTTACATCATAGAGGTTTGGATGTCACATGGATTCATCGCTCTACAAATATTAATAAACTGATGGATCAAGATATGAATCAACCCATCATCGACGAAATAGAAAAAAGAAATATCACTTATAGATTTAACGAAGAAATTAGTCAAGTCAATGGACATGAAGTAACATTCACATCTGGTAAAGTTGAAAACTATGATCTTATTATCGAAGGTGTAGGTACGCATCCAAATTCACAATTTATTAAATCATCTAACGTCATACTAGATGATAAAGGTTATATCCCAGTAAATCATAATTTCCAAACAAATATACCAAATATTTATGCATTAGGTGATGTTATTACTTCACATTATCGTCATGTGAATTTACCGGCACAGGTTCCACTTGCTTGGGGAGCACACCGTGGTGCAAGTATTATAGCTGAACAACTTTCTGGAAATTCGTCTATTCACTTTAAAGGTTATCTAGGAAATAATATAGTGAAATTTTTTGACTTTACATTAGCAAGTGTTGGCATCAAACCAAATGAACTTAAAAATTTCAATTATGATATGGTTGAAGTTAAGCAAGGCGCTCATGCTGGATATTACCCAGGAAATTCGCCACTACATTTACGTGTTTATTTTGAAAAAGACTCGAGAAAACTTTTACGCGCAGCAGCAGTTGGTAAACAAGGTGCTGATAAAAGAATAGACGTATTATCAATGGCAATGATGAATCATGCTACTGTGGATGATTTAACAGAATTTGAAGTAGCATATGCCCCTCCCTATAGTCATCCAAAAGATTTAATTAATTTAATTGGGTATAAAGCACAATAACATTCCACACAAATCATAATTTATGAATAGTACGGGAGAAATAACAAGAGTGACTATTTAGGAAAAAAATGAACCTATCATTTTCATATAAAAAGACCAAAATGAATTTTTAAAAGAATTCATTTTGGTCTTTCATTTAGGAATAATATGATGGTCATACTTCAATAAATATAAATCATACGCAATTGTATCCAAGCATGTTTAACTTATTCCAAATATTTTAGAAATTGGGCCCCAAGGTAAAATAACACCAATAGCCATTGTAATTATGATTAAAATAATAGTAATCCAAAAGAATTTATGGCTAGTCTGTTGTTTTTTTCTTTTAGCAATGGAAATTTCCATAAATGCGATAACAGCTAAACCACATAACATTTTTAAAGTAAGTAGCATATGATTTCCACCTTCACCATTAGAGGCAGCCATAAACTCTTCGATTAATTCCCAAAAACCAGAAATTAATGTTAATAGCATGAATAATCTTAATGCCATATGTAAAGGTTTATAATAAGGTGATGCACCTTGCGTTTTTGAATAATTTAAATAAGTTGCGATAAATAAAATAATTGCTAATACCCAACTTAAAATATGGACATGTAACATGTTTGTCCCCCCATCTTTTTATTTCTAAATCATCATAACATATTTCTAAATATTTGATGATGCCATAACTTTAATTTTTATCAATAATTAAAATAATAAATATTTTGATAAATATACAAGAAAGTCTAGGATACAAATAATATCCCAGACTTTCTTAACAAATAGTCATTCGATGACTGAATTAAAAATGTATTAATATCTATTTTTTGAACAGAAATTTCAAAATAAGCAAATTGAATTCCAACGCTCAACACATAGAATTACACTAAAATTTTACAGACAAAGCAAGTTAGGGCTTAGGGAGTAACATATTTACTCCACGCCCATTTAACTTTTTAAATCATTGTATAACTCTTAATTTTTAGATATATATGTTGTTAAAGTGCCAATATTATCTATAGTTACTTTGACTTCATCACCTGGTTGTAAAAATTGTGGTGGTTGTAAACCAGCACCCACACCAGCGGGTGTACCAGTTGCAATGATATCGCCTGGATGTAAAGCCACATATTTTGAAATCTTTTCGATGAGTTCATCTATTTTTAAAATCATCTCTCCAGTGTTACCATCTTGTCGAATTTCGTTATTCACTTTTGTTACGATATTTACATTCTCTGGCGTAGGTAATTCGTCTTTGGTTACTATATAAGGACCCATTGGGCATGCCCCAGTTAAACTTTTTGATAAGAATGCTTGATCATGTGAACTTTGTGCAGTGCGATCTGTAATATCATTGATAATTGTGTACCCATAAATATAATCTAAAGCTAATCCTCTAGGAATCTTTTCGCCTGATTTTCCAATTACAATTCCAAGTTCTCCCTCATAGTCCAATTGTTCTGTAATATCTTTATGATTAGGAATTGTTGCTTCATCACCAGTTAAAGATGAAGCCGCTTTGGTAAATACATATAAACTATCAACTTCATGATTTAATTCACTAGCATGATCTTCATAATTTCTACCAAATGCAATCACATTATTAGGAGGTGTCACTGGTGGTAGAAAATCAATATCAGTGAATAAAAATTTAAATTCCTCATCTCTTCCACTTTCTTCAGCTGCGACAACTGCTTTTCGAACTTGCTCTTGAAAGTCTAAAGTTTGATTTTGCTGTAGACCTGCAATTAAAGTTTTAGGATTAAAGTCTTTGTCCCCAAACTCAGCAAAAACCATTGGTAAATCCCAAACAGCATCTTCACGTTTTACTTTAACACCATATGAAGTTCTGTCATTATGTTTGAATGATAGAAATTTCATTCATAATCAACTCCTCATCTATATCTTATTTCATATTATAACTATATCTAAGTTCAAATAACAAATATATAAGTAAGAAAATTAAGAAAGTTTATTTGTAATCTTAATAACAGACATATATATACAGTAAAGCCGTGTTTTCTTGGTTAGGATGAAAGCACGGCCTATTGTTTCCCACTTTATCAAAGTAACTTTGAATTTTAATTATCTATTTCTAATGTACCAAATTTGAAAAAATATAAATAACCCTTAACAGGTCGTTTAAGTATTGTTTCTAAAGTATTTCGATAATATGTCATTTGTATCTGATATTTTTCTTTGAGCTGATTCCCTATTTCTTCATCACTCATACCTTTTCTTCTATTAAAGGCATCCGTTTTGTAATCAACAAAGTAAAATTGTCCGTCACTTTCATATATTAAATCAATCATACCTTGAATAATGGATACATCTTCATCTTCACTTGTAAGTCCATCAACTTTAATTTGATTTACCACAAAAGGTAATTCAGTATAAACATTGTCAGCTTGAGCTATTTCCATATAGAGAGGTCCATCAATGAAATGCATAATCTCATCTATTCTAATATCCTCTTTTGCATCTTCATCAATAAGTTGTTTGTCAATCAATCCATCGATATATTGAAGTAATTCGTCTTTTGTTAAACGTTGTTCTCTAAAAGGTAAATGTTGCATGACTGTATGCATTAAAGTTCCTATTTCATTTGCTTTTCTTTTTTTGGTTTGAGTAAGAAACTTGGGTCTTTCATAAGATGCAACACCAATACGATATTGACGTACTCTATCATAATTTGTATTACTTTCTTCAGTTTCTAACTGGCGTTTTAACTCTGATACCGACTGTTTAGATGGTTTCATCGTGCTAACTTTAAAAGGGTAGTCATAAGAAAGCTGTTGATGAATTTTAATTTTCACATCTTCATTACCAGTATTTATGGCCTTTAATTCTTCGATAGTTCTTATTTCATTATCATTAACTACTTCTTCAGTTGAAACATCCTCGTAATGATCAATCACTATTGATACACGTGGCTTCACTTCAGAATTTAATTGATCAATATCTCTTTCGAATCTTTGATCATTTGGCAATGAAGCCGATTGATGCTTAGCCAAAATACCATAAATAAGAACAAATGGATTTGTAGCGGTAAGGCGTTCATTAACTGCTATATGTGTGTCTGAAACAGCTAATTGTTCATATTTAATTAATGATTTTTCATCTTTGACTCTTCCAACTAAAATAAGTTGCTCTTTTGCTCGCGTCAACGCAACATAGACTAAGCGCATTTCTTCAGATATGAGTTCTTTTTCATTTATTGCTCTATATGCCACAGAAGCAAGCGAAGGAAAAGCCATATCTTTATTTACATCAAAATAATCCATACCTAAACCATATTGTTGATTTAGAATAACTGGTGCATTCAGGTCACCTTTGTTGAATTTTTTAGATAATCCTGAGTAAATTACAAATGGAAATTCTAATCCTTTACTACTATGAATCGTCATCATTCTAACCACATTATCGTTAGGACCTACGACATTTTCTTCACCAAAATCTTTCTTACGATCAATAAGCTCATCAATAAAACGAATAAATTGGAATAAACCTCTGAAACTTGAATTTTCAAATTCAACAGCTTTATTAAATAGCCCATATAGATTCGCTCTTCTACCTTTACCTCCAATGAGACCGCTAAAGTACTGAATTACAAAATGATCATTATAAAATTTATCAATTAATTGGTAGACCGGTTGACTTTGACTATAATTTTGATACTTTTGTATATCCTGAATAAAACGATTTAACTTGTCAACCAATCTAGAATCAGCTTTTTCATCAATCATATAATTTTTTATAGATTGATAAAAGTAATCATCATGAGGGCTTACAACTCTTATTTTGGCTAATTCTTCTTCAGTAAATTGATATATTACAGAACGCATCAATCCCACTAAATAAATGTCTTGAAGTGGATTATCTATTGTTCTTAAAAATGAAAGAACAAGACGTACTTCAGTTTGCTCAAAATACCCTTCCTTACTATTTACGTGAAAAGGGATATCATTATTTTTAAAAGCTTGTTGAAGATTACGAGCTTGACCAAAACTTCTCTCCAAAATTACGATATCTTTATAAGTTGCTTTTCTGTATTGACCTGTTTTCATATCGTATACGTTTTGATGATTAATAATATCTTTAACTTGTTCAACAATGTAATTCGCTTCTTGTTCACTTCCAGTTAAGTCACTATTTTCTGAATTTTCCTCAACAAGTGCTCGTAATTGAACGGGATGTGAAACTTTGTCATATGGTGCACCAAAATACAATTGCGCTGCATCATCATATGAAATTTCTCCTACTTGTTCATCCATCATATGTTTGAACAAATAATTGGTTGTAGATAACACTTCCTGTCTCGAACGAAAGTTTTGCGATAAGTCAATGCGCAAGCCACTGTCAGTTCCACTACTAGAAAAGCGATTATATTTTTCAATAAATAAACTGGGATCAGCTTGTCTAAATTTATAAATAGACTGCTTCACATCTCCAACCATGAACAAGTTACCGTCGTGTTCTTCACCAGTTTTAATACAAGATAATATTTTCTCTTGCACCCTATTAGTATCTTGATACTCATCAACTAGGATTTCTTTAAAATGTTCACGATACGTTTCAGCGATACGCGAAGGTGAGCCATCTTCGTTAGTAAGAATGCGTAATGCAAAATGTTCATAATCTGAGAAATCCAAAATATTACGACTTCGTTTTTGAACACCAAATGAATGTATCACATCTTGAACTATTTGAGCTAAATAAGCCACTCGAGGTGCAAGTTGTTGCATATCTCTTTTCAAATCATCTGCATTTCTAGAAAAGTAATCATTTTTTACTTTCATAACTAAAGATTTATATTTATCATAATGTTGTTTTGCTTCATTTAAAGCATCTTCCATGCCTTCATTTGCTTCTTTTATTTTGCTATTTATTGCAGGAAAACGACTCATAAATTCATGTTGTGTGATAACATCTGTATTTAATACTTTACCTTCAATGGCTTTAGTAATAAACATGCGTTCAGTTTCAACAACTTCAAGTTGCTTATCAACACTTTCCATCATTGAGAATAAATCATAACATTTTTGTAATTCTTCATATCCTGCTTTCATAAAAATCATTGCTAAATCATTGATAAGCTGCATTAATTGTTGCTGTTTATTCTCTTCTTTGTATGGTTGCGCTAATTGATTGAGCCATTCAAATGGTTGTGGATTAGCAATACTGAAAAAATATAACTGCTTAATAATACTTCTAAATTGATCATCATTCCTATCTGATGATAATTGTTCGGTTAATTCTATAAAGTGAGGATCTAATTTATCATAGTGTTGTTCTAAAACATCATCAATAGTTTGTTCTAATAATAATATATTTTCCGCTTCACTACTTGTTCTAAAATGAGGGTCGATATCTAATACATCATAATGCTGCTGAATCAATTTCAAACAGAAACTGTGTAAAGTCGAAATCTGTGCTTGATGAATTTTGATGCGCTGATTCTTTAAATGTTCATTGTTGGGATCCTTAAAAGATGCTTCCTGTATACGTTTATCAACTCGGTGCTTCATCTCACGTGCGCTTAAATTCGTAAATGTTACAACTAGTAACCGATCTACATCTACATCATCTCTTAGTATACGTTGTATAATACGCTCAACTAGAACGGCTGTTTTACCGGAACCTGCTGCAGCAGCAACAAGTATGTCCTGACCTTTCGCATAAATACTTTGCCATTGTGCATCTGTCCAAATCACATCTTGTGGTTTAGTTGGAATCATGTCTTTTCACCACCTTCAGTTCTTAATTGTTCAATTAAATCTAATGGTTTTATCGATTCATCTACCATTCTATAACGCTTACTATCTATTAATCCGTCTACATGACAAACTGATTTATAATTACAAAATTGACAAGGTAATACTTGTTTGTACTTCAAGGGTGCCACTTCAGTATGTCCATCCATAATGTGGGTGGCTGTCTCGATAAAATTCTTCTTATTATGTTCTATCAATTGATAAATGATGTTTTCATCAGCTACTTTACTACTACGCTGATTTATAGCGCCTTTAGCTGTTAATGCTATTGGAACAATATCCGAATTATACTTTGGTTCAAGTCTAATATCAAAAGCATCTAACACTTCTTGATCACGATTAAGTAAACCGCTCATTTTAAAGTTTTTGATATAGTCTTTTTGAAATTGGTCTTCATCTATATCTGCCCAACTTTTAAATTTAATACGCGGTTCATGGACATGGAAATAAAGTAGCCCCCCTGGTTTCACAATATCTGTAAGACCTAAACGTTCTTTGTTTTGTAATACAATATCCATGTAGGTCATCATTTGCATTTGCAAACCATAATAAACTTTTGTTAAATCGAGTGTTGCACTACTTTCTGAAGATTTATAATCAATGATATTGACATAACTATGATCACCTTTTGTATATGTATCAATACGATCGATTTGACCTCTTATTTTAATCGGAATTCCCTGATCGGTAATCAGTGGTTGTGCAACAAGTTCATCTTTGTTTTTAGGTGATTTTCTAAATCCTGTTTCAAATCGTTGGGGCACAAATTTAGAGTAATCCCCTTGATATTTAAGTGCCTTTAAAGTTGTTTCAACGATTGATCCAATCTTTTTAGATAAATATTTATAATACGCAGATGAATTTAACAAATTAAACTGTACTTTAGGTAAAATAAGTTCTAATGCTTCTTTAGTCAGTGATTGAATATTCTTTGTATCTAAATTCTTGAAGTTACCATAAATTCGATCGGAAATATATTTTAAAACTGAATGGAAAATATCTCCTAAGTCAAAATTTTGTAATTCATATTTAGTGCGTTCATTTAATCGTAAACCATGCGAAGCATAATGTTTAAAAGGACATTGTTGATAACCTTCAAAACGAGACACACTAGCGTTGATAGTTTTACCATAAAGTTGTTGTGATAAAGTTTCATTTAATTGGACAGTTTCGTTATCATATGTCAATGACGTAGTAAGATAATCTAAACCTTGATTTAATTGATCATCGTCTCGAATAGCTAAATATGCATCCAACCAACGAATATCGATGTCTTCATGGTCTAACCAACCTCTTAAATATTCAAAAAGCTGAATTTTTGTTTGATGTGAATGTTGCATCATTAATAAAGGTTGCGCTTCATGTAAATCTTGTAGATTGGTGATTTCTAAATCATAAAATAATTCTTTAATTTGCGTTAAAAAAGGACTAATTTCCTTCTCATCTCCAGAATTTCCCATTAAACTATATGAAAAAGTAACGCTTTGTTGACTCCTTGTCATAGCGATGTAACAAACAAACGCTTCATCCATTTGCAGTATATCTGAAGTTGGACTTAATTCAACATGTGCATTGTCCTCAACATATTTCTTCTCTTCATCTGTAATCAAACTTGATGAAGATACAGTCTGTGGTAATATACCATCATTCATCCCAACCATATAAATATGTTTTTTATTATCAACTTTCGCTAAATCCATTGTACCTATACTAACTTGATCCAAAGTTTGAGGTATCATAACAAACTCTAATTGCTCTAAACCTATATCAAAAACATCTAAAAATTGTTGAAGTGTCATTTCCTGATTATCAAATACAGTAACTAAATCATCTAAAATTTGTATTAAACCGTTCCATACTTGGTCAATTTCTTCGGCTTTTTCTGTTAGACCCGCCAACTCTAATTCATCACGTTGAGTCATTAACTGACTCGGTAGTTCAAAATACTCTAAACTTTCATAAAATGACGTAGCATAATCTTTAACAGTATGTGCTTCATTCATAGCTTGTTCGAAATATAACACTTTATCTATAACATTCTTTTTAAGTTTAATTACTTCTTTGTATAATGCTTGATGTTCTTCAGTTAGTTGATGTGATTTTCGTCCCATTCTACTAAACTGATCAATACTAAAGATATCTTCGTCTAACCAACGTTTACCATAAATACCACGTTCTAAAACGAAATTTTCCAGTAGATCAATTAAATAGCTACTTCTTTTAAATTGAGACGTTAATACATTCGTTTTAAATAATCGTAACATTGCATTAATATGCCAATTTGAACGTATCACTTCTAATAAAGAACGTAACATTTCCATGATGGGATGATGTGTCATAGATTTTTTAGTATCAATGTTAAATGGTATATCATATGAAGGAAGTATTGACTCGAATAGATATGCATACGATTCATCACGGTATAATATAGCAATGTCCCTGAATTTATAATCTGCTTCTCTGACATCTTTTAAAATACGTCGAGCTACTTCATTTATTTCTTCTCTCATACTTGAAGATTCAAATATTTCAACATGATTTTGATGATGTTTAGGCGTAAATTGTAATGCATCAAACCCATTTTCAAGATTCTTTAAATCATCATTTTTATAGCGATAAAATGTATTAAAATAAGTTTTATTTAGATTTATATTTAAACGATTAGCGATATCCTCCAAATGTGATAAAACTTCAGATGACTTTCTAAACAAACTAAATGGATGGTGGCTGCCATCAGTCGTTAATAACACAGTCACCTGTTTGGCGTGTTGAACAAGTGCTTCTATAATTCTATATTCCAATGTAGAAAAATTATGAAACCCATCAATAAATACTTCAGCCTTTTTTATCCACTGAGATTGAGATAGTATTTCAATGAATTGTTGCAAACTATCCTCTGTTGTTATAAATTCTCCATTCATTCGTGATTCTAATTGTTTATAAATAAGAGAAATGTCTTCTAATTTATGTTTTGTTCTCGTTTGCATTGAATGATTATCTATCAATTGATCTAAGTGCTCAGGAGTGACATTATATTTTTTAAAATCTTGAATTTGCTCAGCTAACTTTTCACTTAAACCATAGTATTGAGCTTGTGAAGCATACAATTTCAAATCAGACTCATGTTGTTGAACAATATGGAAAATCATCATTTCTAAAGCAGCCTTAGATAATCGTTGTTCTGTTAAACCACCAACTTCTTGAAAAACACGATGACTCAATCTTTCAAAGTGAAGTACTTCAGTTCTCAAACTACCATGAAGTTCGGAATCATTTACAAATGCTTGTTCTAATTGAAAAGTACTCTGCGTAGGTGCAATTAATACTATAGGATCACCCAGCGGGTCTTGCTTCATTTTATTTTTTATTTGAGTAAGCATGGCTGTTGACTTTCCTGTACCTGCTCGACCAATATATGTATTAAATTCCATAACATTCCCTCACTCCTTTAATATTAATCATATCACACAGGTGTATCTTCTAAGAAAAACAAAAAAGAGATTTCTATTTTTTTAAAAGCATGAATAGAAATCTCCAAAGTTGATTGATATTTAATTTTTAGTGTTATTTGGATTGAAGTTAGATTTAAATTCACTGAAAGGCCAATATCTAAGCGATACCTTTCCAACAATTTGGTCTTTGTCAATTAAACCAAATGAACGACTATCTTTACTTACCTCACGGTTATCTCCCAAAACTAAATATTTACCTTTAGGAATAACATTAGATTGAGGATTAGCATTTGGTAAATTTTTTGTTTTGAAACTACCTGTGATATACTCAGTTTGCTTACGTTTCTCGTTATAGTTCAAGTATGGTTCTGATTGCTTTTTACCATTAACATAGAGTGTATCATTTTTATATTCAACACTATCACCTGGAGTTCCAATAACTCTTTTAACATAATCATCTTTTTTATTAGCATGAAATACAATGACATTTCCTTTTTCAACGCCACCTAATTTATAGCCAATAATATTTACCACTACACGCTCTCCATCTTTTAATGTGGGATCCATTGAATCACCTTTAATAGAATATGACTTCCCAACAAATTTAGTGATTAAGGCTATAAGTGCAATGGCAACGGCTATGGCAACAACCCACTCTAAAATTTCTTTTTTCAAAATCTACACCTCTTCTGGTTATTTAAATTGATAGTTAAATTCTTTAAATGGATAATATTTCAAACTGACATCTCCAATGATATCTTTCTTATCTATTAAACCATAGGTTCTTGAATCAGAATGTTTGTTATTATTATCATTTAAAACAAAATATGCTCCCGGTGGAATCGTATCACCATCAGAATTTTTAATTTCTCTTAATGTAATGTCTTTAATATGCCTATCTTTCATATATGGTTCATTTACTTGTCTATCATCGATATAAATACGCTGTGATTTAATACTCACAGACTCACCAGGCTTTCCTATAATTCTGCTAAAATAAGTTTTGTTATTATGCCTGTACATGATTATATCACCACGTTGTATTAGGTCAAACGTGACTTTAATTTTATTAACTATTACTCTATCTCCCGTTTGCAAGGTAGGTGTCATGCTATTATTTGATATCACAGCGCCTACGATTATAAATGATTGAATGAATATTACAATAATAATTGCAAAAGTAAAGGAAATCAAATATTTAATCAATTGTTTCATGTTTTACTCCTTGGTAGAACCCATAAAATACTTTTCTACCTTTTTACTAATAAACCACAATACTACGAGTAACACTATCATAATAAGCGCTCTTAAAGGATTAGTAAATATGGTGAAAATTTCTTTTCCCATTACTCCTAGAATAGTAATTGAAATCAATTTAGAAATAACTAATACCAAAAAGTAATATTTTATTTTGATGTGAGATAAGCTCGCAATAATATTTATTAATGTATTGGGTGTAAATGGAAAGCATAATAATATGAATAAAGGGATAAGCCCTTGTCTATCTATGAAGCTAATAAGCCTTTGAACAGACTTTCTACTTTTTAATTTTTTCATTCTTATTGTATTCACAAATTTTTTGCAAATAAGAAAAACAGTAAAAGTACCTGAGACGATACCTAGCCAACTGATAATTATACCTGGAAACAATCCATACGCATGTATTAATAGCACGACGTACAAAGTGAGAGGCAACACAGGTACAATGGCTCTTAAATAAAGCATAATGAACCCAGGAATATATCCGAATTGTCGAAATGCGTCAAACCATTCTTCTAATTGAGAAAGCGACAATACATCAAATCCTTTCTTAGGGTTGTATTACTTATTCATTATAGTTGTAAATGATGTTTTTTGAAACATTAAAATTAGGTCAACAACACAAATCAGACTTAGGTAGGAATTAAAAATTTATATATTGATATCTAATTCATCAAATTTTGCTATTTCATTCTTTATCAAAAATCTAATGAAGTGAATATTTATTATTTCCTATCTGAATTTGACTTTTTATTAGTCTGACGTTACTCAATTTTCATTTTCTCTTATTAACACACATAATA
>NZ_JBRIKK010000024.1:0-20419 GCF_052976705.1 Staphylococcus sp. MSU001 | reverse complement strand
TAAACTTCCCCCTGAGATGTCTAATTCTTCTAAAATATGGATGTTTTTACCTTTCATTTGACCGTCACGAATTAAAAAACACACTGCTGCTAGTGAAGCTAAACCTGATCCAATTAAATATGCTGATTTTTTATCAACATTTTCAGGTTTTTTCGGACGTGAAAAAGCTTCATAATTGCTATTAGTATAATACATAAAAACACCACCCTATTAATAAGCGAATTTTCTTAATATTCCAACTCCTTACACTTTCAGTATACGCTTGTTGTAATTAAATTTCAAAAAATAATACAATTTATCATTTTGATTTTATTTTGTAATTTTTTGTTTTTTTAGCCTATATAATTATAATTTGTAAATAAAAGAGTATATTATAATGTTATAAGATTAATTAAGGTGGGTTAATAAGGAGTTAAAAAATCATGATTGTTGGTGAGGAACAAAAGGAAGTCAAATTGCTGCTGGATAATTTAATATTAGCTTGTACGATATTAATGAAAATGCCTTAAAACAAGCTAAAGAACGTATATAGAAAATAGAAGTGAAAGAAAAGTTCTATAAGCAATTAGCACAAGTGATGCCAGAAAAAACATATGTGTAACTAATTCATCAGCATTAAGGCCTATTGATTTTGAAACATACATTGGGCTTTCTAAAAATTTACTGTGTTATATTTTGCAAATAATGTGTGGTTAATAATACTGATGAAGTAATGGTGGCACATCAAACAACAGAACAATATTTTAATAAGATATTGGCGTTTGCTCGTGATATTAACCATACTGTTTTACCAATTAAAAAGAACAGACATGTTATATTCTCAATACGTTATTAGTTCCTTTATTAACACAGCACAACCTTTATTAGCAGCAGGTATAACTGACTTTAAAATGATTGATAAGTTTTGGATGATTGCTATCCAATCTAAAAAAGGTTTTTGCCATTCTTGTTAATATAGTTGGTTTAAATACTGCCTTAAATTCATATAAAGGAACTCAAAACTCAATAGACAAAAAATTGTAGCCATTTTAAAAGAAAAAGTAACGAACAATGAATTAGGTGTAGATGTTGGTAAAGGATTCTATGATTATACTAATGGTATCACCCTACGAAAATAATTTTTAACATGCATAGATATTAATTGAAAATAAATCATTTAAGAAGCTTAAATATATAATTGAGGATTATTTACAGAATAACCTATAATCCAAACAAAAAGAACGAATGCTATTAACAAATGAGTGTTCGTTCTTTTTATTTATCATGTTAGTAGCACTGACTTTAGACAACTTTTCAATCAACGATAGATAATTAAATTAAAAAACGTTATCTAGATTAATTTACTAGATAACGTTAGAATTCTGAGTTTAATGGATTGAGTTTAAGTTATTACTATAGAAAAGTAACAACTTAGTATATAAAGACAAGAGACAGTATACAAGGCTTAATAAGCCTATTTACTTAATCCCCTTATTTTTTAAAAACCAAACATTTAATTTGTTGAAAATTAAATAAAAAGTGCTAGCTCGTTATTGAAGCTAGTTAGCATGTGATAATTAAAAGAACATATATTGAGTAAAATACTAAAAAAACATATTTAATAAGATACGAAAACCCATGAATCAGAACAAATAGAGAACGTTTAGCATGAGCATACCCTAATATATTAATCCTTTTCTATATTTTTATATTATATCGCTTATATGTAGGATTTTTTGTCTTATCTGTCAATAGATATAGAGAAAAGGTAGAATCATTGATTCTACCTTGAAAGGAGCTGTGATTGGTATTAAGTTCTGACTATAATAAATAAGGTTTATCTTTTCTATCTATTATTAATATAACATATATTGAAATTTTTGAACATATTGAAAACAGTGATTTAATGAGATACTTTAAAACGTTTACACATATCTATTTATGAATTAATTTAAACCATGGTATTTGAATACTTCGATGAGAAGATATGTAAACCTAAATAAGTAAAGTCTCTGTAATACTTATAACACTAAAAATAATATTAAGATAATTGATCCAATAAGTGCCGGTAAAATAGGAACGCCACCTAAAATAGGCCCCCATTCACCTAAAAGCTTACTTCCGATTGCAGAACCAATAAGTCCTGCCACGATATTTCCAATGATACCGAATGGCACATCTTTACTAAGTATAGCACCAGCTAACCAACCGATTAAGCCACCGACAATAATAATAATAATAAATCCTATAAGTTTATTCTCCTTTTGATTGTTGTTAATTTTTCTTTTTTGTATCTTGTGCGTATGTATTAAAACAGGAAAATTTTAAATTGATACGTGAAAAAAAGCACTTAATCACAATGGATTAAATGCTTTGAAATTTAACCTACATCGCTACGACATTTTTGCTTATTCCCCACGTTGACCTTCAACGATATCGAAATCAACAAAAACTAGGCTACTTATCCCCTGTAAAATACAGAGAATTAATAGCCTAGAACATGGTGTTTTTATTAAGTTCCCGTTTTAAGGGTTCAGTGCCTTTTAGCAAGTGGTTTTAAAGTATTGTTAGTAAATCTTTAGCAATTGGAATAACGCAACAAAAAGAAAATTGTAAAAGCTAGTTTGATATTGTTATATCTAAACTGTGCTCTCACAATCTTGAAAATTACATAGAAAATATTAAATTTAATGTTTGCAAAGCTATAGGAGTCTTAATCTTTATATACATATAATAACAAAAAAGTAGACATTTATAAACTATCAAAGCTTATTTTGTTTTGAGAGAATATAAAAATGGTAATTAAGACGGGGCTAAAACTCAAACTGTTATTTCACTAGCTTGTTTATTAACTTTGATAATGACAATATTACATTTTACAACTTTATCTTTTGAATTTGTGATGGGCTTAATCCCTGAACTTTTCAAACTCTTTTTAGGTACTATTTGATCCTTATAGCGATAAGAATTTTGAAATGCTAAAGGAAACCTTTTACAATATAGGTGTTCCTTTGTGCTATTAATTCATTAACTAATAATTTCACTAAATTTGAATTAAAAGAAATGACACATATTAACCAAAAAGTTTTAACCCCTATAATTAATGAACTAAGCTTTATTTTCAACAATTTAAATATTAATAAAATCAAATATAAAAAAGGACGTAAAATTGAATGGTTAGAGTTTACCTTTGACGCTGAGAAACGTATACATAATAAACGACAACCACAAATGGCTATAGGTAACTCACGTCAATATATAAATCGTGAAAAAATACCCAAATGGCTAAAAAATGAACGTTCTTTGTCGCTAAAAAAAGATACACAATTAGAAAAAGATCTCAAAGACTTTAAACGTTACCTTGAATTAAAATGGGGAGAAAAATAAGAAAGGACACTATGTAATGAAAAAAGAAATACAGGAATGGGTAATAGCTATAATAGTAGCAGTATTATTATTAGCATTAGTAAATACATTTTTAATAAAAACTTATACTGTGTCAGGTTTATCAATGTATCCAACATTTAATAATAAAGACAGAGTAATAGTAAGCAAAATATCAAAATCACTTAACCATTTAAATTCTGGAGATGTCATTATATTTCATAAAAATAAAAATAATGATTTTATAAAACGATTAATTGGTAAGCCAGGAGATCAAATTGAATATAAAAATGACAAATTATATATAAATAAGAAATATATTAAAGAATCCTATCTTACATATAATAAAAAAACAAATGATTCTGGTGATAGTTTAACGGAAAACTTCAAAGTATCAGATATTGAAGGGTCTAAACACAAAATAACTATACCTAAAGATAAATACTTAGTTCTCGGCGATAATAGAGCTAATAGTGTTGATAGTCGAAGTTCCGAGGTAGGATTAGTATCTAAAAAGCGAATAGTAGGTAAAGTTATTTTAAGATTTTGGCCTTTTAGTGATATGCAATATAATTTCAAACATTGAATGATTAGAAACTATATTTGTCGTTGAGAAACACGTTCCCTGTAATAAATCATGAGGAATTTCCTAATTGATTAGTAAAAATATATAGAGAATTTAAAAACTATTGAGCTATACAATTATGACCATCGTTACTATCTGGACAACTAGTTTGTAGGTGAATCTTATTACCAATTTTCGCACCTAACACCCAAGGATTTGGTAAATTCATTTTAACACCTTCCTTATTTGTTATTTTACACTGTAAGCATTTCATATCTCTTGAAAAATATCGAATAAATACACAAATAGCGCAAAAGGTTACTTTAATATGTATGGAAGAGGAGATGTTATTGTATATCCTACTATTAACCATACAAATGGGAGAGTAATTAGAACAGTAAAATATAGGCCTTTATAATTTTTTGTCTCTTCTTTATTTCTATTAGCAATATAAGAATATGTTGTTAAAATTATAAAAATAGTAGAGAGTACTGTTAGAACTAATAAAACATTATTCATCGTTGTTGTTTTTTCTCCATCTAAAAATATATCTTTAAATGCTATTAAAAGTACATTAATCAAAAATATCATAACACTAAATTCAAAAAACTTTTTAAACATATTTAACACTTCCTATTATCTTATTGTTATTCACTATCATAACTTATTTAAGTATGTATAATAAAGTATTCTTATCAACAATAGAAGAAAAATGAAAGGAATAATTCCAATGAACTACATATATATTTTACTCTTATTTCCATTAATAATAGGATTTATCGTATCAATTAAAAAACATGACTAAGGAGACATAAAAAGTTATGAGTAATAAATATAATATACATCCAGTACTATATATAGGCGGATTTGCAGTATTTTTTAGTTTTATATTTGGATTTCCTGTAGGAACATTAATGGGGCTAGCTATAGGAATAGTAGTTAGTAAAAAAAATGAAAATTTGTAAAAGAGTTTACAGATGAAGGAGTTACAAGATATACTAAAAATAACAAACAGACAGACACATCATTGGATGTGAAAACCCCAGCATGCCGACCAAAGCATATGCTGGGGTTTCTTTTTTATCGTTGTTCTTGATTTAATAAATAAAGAACACGTCCAACAATAATTGGACATACGATATATTTCACAACAAACAGAACGACAATCATTAGATGTGGCACCTCCTTTCTTCACGGGAAGTGCTTTTTTAGTATAACAGAATCTGATTTTAATAGATTCTCCGTTTTTGAATAAAGATACAAAATTTCATTTAATGAAAATGCATAAAAACGTGTGTTTAAGGGTATGTATAAAAGTTGAATAATCGATAATCCAAACACGAAGGGACAAACGCTGAAATGACGGCGTTTGTCCCTTTGTGTTGCGTTGACATAATAAAAGATTATGGGTAGCTAATTTGTATATTCTATGTATAAGCTTATTTAATATTAACATTACTTGAATATACTATGTTTTACAGAATAAATTCATAAATGTATATGTTACATTAAGTATGTAAGTGTTAATAGTAAACTTTCGAATATATTTATTTTGGCTAAAAAATTTACAAAAATAACAGTATTTATTAGGAGGATTACAATGAAAATAGTAGTTATTGGTGCTACTGGCACAATAGGTAAAAGTGTATCTAAGAAACTTAAAGAAAATAATCATGAAGTTATTGAAGTTGGCAGTAAATCTGGTGATTATCAATTAGATATTACCTCTCCAACAGAAATTGAACAAATGTATAAAGATATTAAAGATATAGATGCTGTTGTCAGTGCCACGGGAGGAGCAACTTTCAAATCCCTATCAGATATGAGTTTAGAAGAAAATAATGTAGCCATAAAAAGTAAATTATTAGGACAGATAAATCTTGTTTTAATAGGCCAACACTATTTAAATAAAAATGGTAGCTTTACTTTAACTTCCGGAATTATGATGGATGATCCTATTTTATTAGGTTCTTCAGCAGCTATGGCAAATGGCGGTGTCTCAGGATTTGTTACATCAGCAGCTGTAGAATTAAAAAATGGTTTAAGAATTAACAATGTAAGTCCTAATGTCGTTGAACAAGCTTTAGATAAGTATGGAGAATTCTTCAAAGGATTTACAGCTGTTCCAGTTGATAAAGTAGCAAATGCATTTATTAAAAGTGTTGAAGGCGCTCAAACTGGACAAACGTATAAAGTTTATTAATGTTTTAGTATCTCATTATCTTATATTCAATTTTCATTTTTAAAAGACCCAGACGCTGATATGACGGTGTTTGGGTCTTTTTCCTTTAATTAACATAATTAACTATTATAGGTAGTTAGTTTGTATAGTTTATTCATTGACTTTCTTTATTTAAATTAAGGTTTAAAGTTAGAATAGTATTAAAAATTACAAGACTATATGATTTATATCTAATTCATAATTTTATATGAAAATATGAAGGAGCGATGAAAATGAAAAAAGAAAATTTACTTACAGGAGACAGACCCACTGGTAAACTTCATATTGGGCATTATATCGGGTCCCTAAAGAAAAGAGTTAAAATACAAGACCAATTTAACAACTTTATTATGATAGCTGACCAACAAGCATTAACTGATAATGCTAAAAACCCTAAAAAAATTCAAAATAGCTTAATAGAAGTCATATTAGATTATTTATCTGTAGGCATAGATCCAATAAAATCTAATATTTTTGTTCAATCTCAAATTCCCGAATTAAGTGAATTAACCATGCATTATTTAAATCTTGTTTCTATTTCACGATTAAAAAGAAATCCAACAGTCAAAAATGAAATGAAAGAAAAAAATTTTGGTGATAGTGTCCCAACAGGATTCTTTATTTATCCAATTAGTCAGGCAGCCGACATAACTGCTTTTAAAGCATCCATTGTCCCTGTAGGTGAAGATCAGATACCAATGATTGAACAGACAAATGAAATTGTTAAAACCTTTAATAATACGTATAAGCAAAATGTTTTAAAAAGAGCTAAAGCTTTATTACCCGAAAAAGGAATGGGTAGACTTCCGGGGATAGATGGAAAAGCTAAAATGAGTAAATCTTTAAATAATGCCATTTATTTATCTGATTCTCCGGATATTATTAGACAAAAAGTAATGTCTATGTATACTGACCCTAATCACATTCGAGTTACTGATCCTGGTCGAATAGAAGATAATACAGTATTCACTTACTTAGATGCTTTTTGTAAAGATAAAAAGTACTTAGCAGAAATGAAAGAGCATTATAAAGCCGGTGGTTTAGGTGACGTTAAAGTTAAAAAATACTTAAATGAAATCATACAAGCAGAATTAGAACCTATTAGAAATAGAAGAAGTCAATATCAAAATAATTTAGATTATATATATGAAATATTAAAAGATGGAAGCAATCAAGCTCGATTAATAGCATCTCAAACTCTTCACGAAGTCAGAGATGCTATGGGAATTAATTATTTTTAAATTTTAGAGGTACTCATACTTTGAGTATCTTTTTTGTTGATATATTGCAATTATAGGTAGCAAGATTATACATACTATTAATTTTTTAATAGTCAATTCACTTACTTATTCACTGAACTTAAATTAGTTAAATGAGGAGGTATGATAGATGAATTCTTCTAAATATTTCGATCATTTAGTTGTTTTTACAGCAGGAATAGGAATGTTTTTATCCACCCTTGATAGCGGAATTATCAATGTTGCATTACCTACTTTATCAAAATCTTTTAATGTTGATACTTCTTTTATTACTTGGAGTGTCACACTATATACTTTATTATTAACAGGCACAATTATAATATTTGGGAGACTAAGCGATAAATATAATCGTTTAAATATATATAGTTTCGGATTAACTATTTTTTTAATCGCTTCTATTTTATGTGGATTTTCAAATAATATTATGCAGTTAATCATGTTTCGTGGTCTACAAGGTATAGGTGCAGCAATGTTACAAGGAACTGCTACGGCTATCATTACTACAACTATTCCTAAAAATAGACAAGGACCAGCATTAGGAACTTTAAGTATTCTATTAGGAATAGGTCCTGTTTTAGGACCAAGTATTGGAGGCCTTTTAATATCTGTAGATAATTGGAGATGGATTTTTTGGATTAATATTCCCTTTATATTTATAGGATTAATAGGTTGTATGATTTTAAAAAAATATATTAAAGAGCAAAAAAGTACGTCTATCCATTTAGATATACGTGGAAATTCATTATTATTTCTATCTATCTTTTGTTTATTAATAAGTTTAACATCTTGGTCTTATCACTCAATTTTTAATATATCAGTATATGGCAATTTCCTAATCTTTATTGTTTCTTTTTGCCTATTTATTATATGGGAGTTAAAAACAAATCATCCTATCATCGATTTACGTTTATTCAAGAATGTATCATTTTCATCTCCAATATTTGCAATATTTGTATTTGGAGGTACAACATCTTTAGGTTTTATAATTCCTCCATATATTTTAGAAAAGATTAATCATCTTTCATCTTGGCAAATAGGATTAGTTAACCTTACTTCTCCTTTAGGATTAGTACTTACTTCAAAAATATCTGGTAAATTAATTTCTCGCATTGGCAATATTGTATTAATGACTACAGGACTAATTATTATGATTGTGGCATATACAAGCCTAGGATTATTACAATATATATTAAATCCAGTGACAATAAGCTTATTATTACTAATATATGGTATAGGAGGAGGTTTTTTCCTACCGTCTAATACTTCAGCAATAATGGGAACTGTATCTCAAGATATGCAAGGTACTGCTGGAGCTACACAAAGAATGGTTCAAAATATAGGTATTGCTTTTTATACAGCAGTTACTTCATTATTTATCAGTAATTCATCAAATTCAGATAAACTCATAGAAGGGTCAAGTCATGCATGGTTATTTGCATCAATAACACTCTTTTTAGCATTATTACCTTTTTTATTAAAAATATTAAAGACTAAATATGAACCTAATTAATATATTTATAACAAATAATACTTCTTTTTCTTTATTAATAGTGGCTATCAATTAGCCACTATTTTTTCGTCAGAAAAAACCATAAGGGGGTTGGGGAGTATCCCCAACAAGCAGGCGACGCTACCACGTTAGTGGCTAGCAAATCCAATATTTGCCCAAACCACTTAGCGACTTGATGAATGTTACTTTATCCTATAAATTAACATGTAAGAAAGCGTGGTAGGATTGAATGAGCGAACAAAACACATTTGTGGCTAGCGACGAAACTGTTGGGCGAAACCGTAAACCCAACCGTAAGGCGCCAAAACAAATTAGTTTTCGTGTGAGCGAATCCGAATATTTAAAGTTACAACAATCAGCTGAAACTTTAAATATGAGTGTGCCTGCTTTCGTTAAGAAAAAGGCACAAGGCGCCCGATTGGTCGCACCCAAATTGGATAAAGCAACGCGACAATCGGTAGCGAAAGATTTGAGTATGTTGGGCGCAAATGCGAATCAGATTGCCAAATATTGCAACCAACATCAACATGAAGCGCCGAACTATGAAGCATTAGAGCGTAATATCAGCGAATTACGTGAAAGGCTAGATGAGATATGGAACAAAATAAATTAAGAAGATGGCTGTTTGGTATTTGGATTTTAACTGTTATATCTTTAATGATCTTGATTTTATTTTTTAATTTTTCATTCCTAAAGCAATGGTGGTTTATCACCATCTGTTTCTTATTTTGTGCTTTTGGTGGCCTTTTGATTGATTATTTTATCCCTAAACAAAGAAAGGGTGATACAAATGGCAACAACTAAATTAGGTAATACAAAATCGGCAAGTCGGGCAATCAATTACGCAGAGAAACGAGCAGTAGAAAAAAGTGGCTTGAATTGTGATGTAGATTATGCGAAATCAGCTTTTAAACAAACAAGAGCCTTGTATGGTAAAGAAGATGGGATTCAAGCGCATACGATTATTCAGTCTTTTAAACCTGGTGAAGTCACGCCAGAACAATGTAATCAACTCGGCTTAGAACTTGCAGAAAAAATAGCACCGAATCATCAAGTTGCCGTTTATACACATGCAGATACAGACCATGTACACAATCATATTGTCATTAATTCAATTGACCTTGAGACAGGTCGAAAATATCAGAGTAATAAAAAACAACGTGAATTCGTTAAAAAAGCAAATGATGATATATGTGTTTCACATCATCTATCAATTCCAAACAGACAAGCACAAATTCGCTACACTCAGGCAGAAAAAGGGATTGTCTTTGATAGAGAAGAATACTCTTGGAAAGATGAATTACGTGAATTGATTGAAAATGCAAAAATACATACAAGCAATTTAGAGACGTTTTCAGAGCATTTAGAAGCAAAAGGGGTAAAAGTTAAGCTTCGTGGCGAAACAATCTCATACAAGCCTGAAAATGCAAATAAATGGGTGCGTGGACGAACGCTAGGTTCAGATTATGAAAAAGGGGCGATTGATGATGAGCATGAAAGACATCAAGAACAACAAAGAGAACCCGACTATGCAGACAGAATCAATGTCGACTGGGACGCCATCGAGCGACACACAGAGCAACTTAAACAACGAAGAATTGAACGAGCTCAAAAGACAAAACAAGCTAATCGTAAATTATTTGGAAGAGATACAAGAGAGTCAGAAAACGAGAGAGAAAGAACAAGAAGCCATAACATCAAAATTGAAAGAGACGACGGAGGACTTTCGAGATAATAGCATAAAAACACATAATGATTTCGTAAGATTACTTCAAGATAATTTAAACAAAGTCAATACAAAAGATATTCAAGCAGAACTACGACAAGAGATTCGTAAAGTGCAAGATGAAAATGAAGAAATGTTACGTGAAGTGAGAGCATCACATGAGCATTATCAGAAGAGACAAAAACAATTATTTACAGCGATTGGATCAATGCTGTTAGTCTTTATGCTATTTGCTTTAATTATGACCATAGGCAGTGACTTTATGAGTTTCTTACATGTAGATATATTACAAAAAGCCATAGCAAGCAAAATCAAAGCGTCTGAAGGCTTTATGACATTTGTTTGGTATATCGCATATGGTTTACCTTATATATTTGCGATAGGGTTGTTTATCGGCTTATATGAGTGGATTAGAGCACGGTTACATGATTAAAAAGGAATGTGATAAAGTTTTGATGGAAAAGGAGGCCTAATTTTGAAAGTTGTTTTATATTTCTTATATTATTTGGTTTCGCTTTTTGTTTTGAAATCATTATTTGATTTAGTAATGCAATTCATGTTCCCAATTGAACTTAAGTTATATACAAATTTGGTTTCTGCATTGATTTTTTCAGTATTTATGATGCCACTCACTTTTGTATTAAAGAAAAATAAAAACAAGAAGTAGAGCACGCATTTATGCCGAGAAAATCTATTTGTCGATGAGAGCCCTTAATTAGACTCAAAGCGCCAGCGGTCAATAGCGTTAGCTATTAAATCGACCGATGGACAGCTTTAGGATTATTAAGGAGCGCAGAATCGTCGGCAAATAGAGGAATTGGAATAATGCATAGTAAGTTTAGGAGATTATTTATGAATTATGATTATTTTAAATCACGGAATTTTATTTATAGATTTATATATTTTTTGGTAATCGTTGGCTTTATATTTCTTTTATTTGATTTTGTAACTACTAGTGTATGTATATATATATTTGCATCTATTATTTTGGTTATATTCAATTTAATTTGGAAAAAGTATAGTTTATTAATAATTAGTTTTTTTATATTGCTTTCTTTAATATTTTATTTGTTATATTCTAAAAGTATCTTTTAAAGGAGGTTTTTAAAATGAAAAAAGTAGCATTATCAGTAGCAGGGGCTTTATTACTTACAGGTATATCTTCGCCATTTCTAACAGATGGAGCTAAAGCAGAAACTAATCAAGCTAATAATTCAAATGCTCAGAGTGAAAATGCATCAAAAAACTTTAAGGACATTCCTAGACCAGATACTAAATATTGGAATAAAGAGATAAAAGATAATGGTGATGAAGAATACACTGCTTCAGATAGTCAGGTTTATCGTGAATTAAGAGATAAAGGACAAATAAAAAAAGATCCTGAATTAGAGAGCATGTTACAAAACCGAGCAAAAGGTGGTACAAATAAATATGTTGTGCATAAAGATGGTACTTCAACTATTTATTTATCTAATAAATGGGCAAGTCGTGTTGCAGCTGGTGAAACAGGCTTAATTATTGCACTCATGGGTGGAGGACCATATGGAGCTTTGGTAGCACCTTTAGTTTCTGGTGCGATTAGTGATAATATTTCTGAAAATGGTGTTAAAATTCATGTGCTTTTATCACCTACTCCAGTGGTCAAAAGTGTTAAGCCACAATAGTGTATAGATAAAAAGATGGCTTGGTCTTAATAGACCAAGCTTTTTGATAGTGTTATATTAATAACAAAATAAAAAAGAAGTCGCCCACTCCCCGACCAAAGTTTGTGGAACGACAAATCCAAATATACTTAACTATGCTATTTGTTAATTTTGTATAATTAGATATTAAACGATATTTGATTATACTTCAACATATACATTTGACGTTTAGGTGGACGACTTCTTGAAAAAAGGAGTCGATTTTTTTATGGCTAAAGAAAATGTTTCGGATTACTTACAAAATAAAGATTTGAATAACTTATTTAAAACCGGCTACTCTAATAGCCGGTTAAGTGTACCGATTTTTGCCCCCCCCCAACCAAAATTAAGTTTTGACGCTATGACAATTGTTGGAAATCTTAGTCGTGACAATGCTCAAAAACTATCAGAATTTATGAGTGTTGAACCACAAATTCGACTTTGGGATTGATTCGAATTTAATAAAATCTTCCCAGATATTTGGGGAGTTTTTATTATTTTATTTCATATTTCTTATCGCTTTTGTTTAATTCGTTATCGCTATTATTTGTTGTTGCCCCTAATACTTCATTTTCATTAATAATTGTATATTCATAGGTTACTTTTGGTTTGTCTTTGTATATGATTTGTATTTCAGGTTGTCCCATTTTTGAATTGTATGTTTCTTTCTTGGATTTTATATTTTTTTATTAATGATTTTATAGTCTTCTTTTTTTCTTTTTCGACATTATTTTGATGAATACTTTTACCAACTATAATCCCAATAATAATTAAAACAACAAATAGTATAATTGAAATAATTAAAAGTTTATCCTTTTTATTTATTTTGTTCATTTTGTCCTACGACATTATTTTAAAAAAATTATTTAATGAAAAATGTATTAGGTTGTGCTTAAATTTTAACTTAAAAGGAGGATAATATGAAAAAATAACTTGTTTATGTGTTTCATTTATTACAATATTAATATTTTTAATTTCAATGAATGGAAATGTTGAAAATGCTAAAGAGGATTATTCGTCAGCTAATATTAGAGGTGAATCATACGAAGAATTAATCGATCAGGGTATTATAGATTCATCAATTTCTAAAGAACAGTGGAATCAGTTTAAAGCAGAAGATAAATATTATGCTAAACAACAAGAAAAAGAAGAAATTGATAATCCTGGTAATATTTCTGATGATGGAAATGGAAAAATAGTTAAGGCTCCAGCAAAAGGTCATAAAACAAGAGCTCAATCTTTTACAACATGGAAAAAGAATACTTTATATGAATCTTAAAGGCCAAAAAAGGGAAATGGATTAAAGTTTATAGACCTTCATCAAAAAATTGGGAATAAGGCAGCTAATTATGCTATGAAGAATTTTGGAAAAAATATATCCCTTATAAAATAAATGAAATATAAAAAGTAAAAAATATGAGTATTGTTCTAAATTAGTATGGCAATCTTATTATTTTGGTGCAGGTAAAAAATCTATGGCTTCTGTAAATACACCAGTTATATTACATCCAAGTAATTTACCAGGTACAATAAAGGGGGACGAAAGATGTTAAAGGCATAGTTTTGCCACATGTAATAAATTAAAAGAGCAAGACACTAATACATTACATTTGTCTTTTGATGAACTGAAAGAATTAAGTAATTATAGTCCAGAAACACGTAATATAAACAGATTTGTAGATGACTTACAAAGAGTTTACGATAAAATGTTAGATATTCGATATACTATTAGAACAGAAACGAAAATAAAAAAATTCGTTCTGTTTTATAAATATGAAATTGATATATCTGAAAGATGTTTAGAATACTTAAACAATACAAACACACTGGTTATATGAAAATTAAAATTGAAGATTTTAGAGAACGTCTAGATATTCCAAATTCTTATAGAATGTCTAATATTAATCAATTTGTTCTAAATCCAATCATAAAAGAATTATCTACGATATTTAAAAATTTTCATATTAATAAAATTAAAACGAAAAAAGGTCGTAAAATTGAGTGGTTAGAGTTTACCTTTGATGCTGAGAAAAGCATTCACAGTAAACAACAGCCACAAATAGCGAATATAGGTAAATCGAGACAATATATTAGTCGTGAGAAAACGCCAAAATGGTTAGAAGAACGAACGTATGGACAACAACTCCAAAGCGATTTTGATCCCCAATTAGAAAAAGATAAAGAAGAATTTTTAAAGCAGCTTAAATTGGATTGGGAAGAATAAATAACACAATAAAATTAGGATGTTCCTATATAGAAACATCCTAATTTTATTGTGTTATTTACGTAACTTATATACTTTGTAAAAAATAGGGCGTAGAGGTTTGATGAAATCTCCAATGTATTCTTCGACATGGACGTTAAACCCTTTTTTAAATTGCTGCACACCATAATCTTCAGCATTTTCACTAAAATCTCCAGTAATTCCATAAAAATTATATCTCGGTATATTATTATTTAATGCAAACTTTATCATATCCCATTGTAATCGATATGCTCCCATAAATTGGTTATATTTAGGGTTAGATCCACTTGATAAATAATAAACCTCATCTTTATTCCATATATAATATGCCGATGCTAAATGAAGTACATCTCCGTCACTTTTGATTAAATTTTCAGTTTCTGTAATATGTTTTTGGTTACTTGTTAATTGTTTATTTAATTCTTGGTACTTATTTTTATTCTTTTTTGAATTCGGGTTATCTTTTAGCTTTACTTTAATTTCCTCTATTTGTTCATTAAGCACTAACTCTTTGTTATTTAACTGGTTTAAGTATTTTTTTAAATCTATATACGCTAATTTCAAAGCAGAATTATTATTATAGATGTTTTGCATTTCTTCAAAATAATCTTTCTCTCTAAATTTAAAGCCATGCTTTTCTTCTGCCATTCGGAACAATTCAAAGAATTGGTCTGTCTGTGAAATGTCTAGTGTTTTAACCTCTACACCCATCTCGTATGTCTTTTTAATATTTCTTCTAGTTTGGTAATCCATTTCATTTAAAACATCTTTTTCGTTTTTACCTTTCAAGTCTAAAACAGATAACCAGCGTATTTGACTTGTATCGGAATAGCCTATACTATGACCTTGATATTGATAGCCTAAATGGTTGAGTTGATTGATTAAATTGGAATTATCATATGACTTCAATATACGTCCATCTGCATCTCTATTATTTTCTAATATATAAGGATCAACTAAAACAAATAATCCTTTATGTCGTTTTAAATATCGAGTTAACCCAGTAAAAAAGCATTCAACTAATTTTTCATTATTAAAATCTAATACTGGACCTCTGTGAGAATAAAAATATTTAAATATTTTTAAAACTTGTGCTTCAGATAGTAAACACGCAGCTATAACTTCTTCATTGTCTTTAACGCCTACCAAATGGACATCTTTTTTATGTTTTTGTCTATAGTTATAATGTTCAATAGATTGCGTGTAATGTACAACATGTTTTTCTATAAATAATTGATATTCTTGTTCTGTTAATGTAACAAATTTCATTTTTCCACCTTTTTCATTTAAAATGTAAATCCTGGAGTTGGGCTCCAGGATTTAGGGTCTGAAGTTCTAATTAATAAATATAATTGTATTGCGTAGCTTTTTTCTTAGTTAAAGTACGAGTGCCATAACCTAAACGTACATTGTAATTGTATTCTGAAATCTTTATACTCCATTTTTATTTACTTTTTCAACAAAAGCGACATGGCCATAACCACCACATCCTTTATAAGTTTGAAGAATAGGTCCAGCTGTTATTTTTTGATTGGTCTTGGATATTTATCAATTTCTGCTACTTGACTTCAGACCTTTTTTCTAATATTATATTAAATTAAAATAATATTCAAATTACATATTATTATGGAGGGGTACTCAATTCTGGTTTAAGAGGCTATCCCTTTGTGGTTGGTAGGAGTTTTTTGCTCGTGTTGGTTCAAATCCTTCTCCCTCCGTTTATAAAAATGGCTTAACTAAATACTCACTGAATTTCTTTTACAAATAGCATCAAACAGTATATACTGTAATTGAAATAAGAAAGCACAAGTGTTAGTATCACTTGTGCTCTGTAAGCCCGTTAAAAAGACGGTAGCTTGAGTTAAATTTTTAAAGAAATAACCATTAACCCGCTAAAGTTGGATGGTTATTTTTTTTGGTTATTACTAATTAATACTAAACCAATGATTGTTAATACGATCATCAGCATTTCATAATCAGACAATGCTAGTCCTTTCTAGGAGCAAAAACCAAAACCATAGGCATCACCCCATTTTCATGAGATTAGCCACCATCAATCCAACTTGCTTACATTGATTATTATATAGATGTAAGTAAGTTTTTTAAAGTTGTGTTTAAATATATAACTTTTCAAGTGCTGCATACAAATAACATTATTATACTTTTTAGTGTTAAAATGTATAATAATAAAATATTTATCATTAGTTATTTGTATTCATTTTTTATATAATTAATGACAAGGAGGTTATTATGGATCTTAAAACAGTGAATCAACGTATTGCTGAAAAAGAACAACAAATCAAAGAATTGTCACGTCAAACGAGTAATAAAAGGAATTCAATGAAAACAACACAATCATATAATCACTTTTATAAACAACTTCACATCTTAGAAAACCAGCTTAAAGGCTTAGAAAAATTGAAAAAGAAATTGAAATAATCATTCAAAACGAAGGATTTCTATGAAAGTTAAAAGACATTTATTCGAGTTAGACGAAAGTGGTAGTAGAGAATTTGATTTTTCGGTATTAATCATCATGCTATGTATCGCATTTAGAAACTACTTCAAAGGCTATGGATTCGCAATCCATTTAAATTCAGACTTATTGTTTGAAATGACCTTATTATTACTTCCTATTTCGCTCTTATTTTTTAATAAAATGACAGATAAAGACGTCGCAAATATATTCAAAAGCTATGCTTCTCTTTTATTCCCATTTATAGGTGGCATTATCTATATGATTATAGCTTCATTCTTGATATACATTGCTCGTTTTATACCGTTCATTGATTTTCTTTTCAGTCTCATAGGTTTAGCTATTTTAATTGCGATATTAATATTCGTTACGAAACAGCGAGTAAAACAATCAACATCTAAAAAATAGACGGGATTAAATCATCTATTTTTTAGACGCTTGAGAACTGAATAAAGATACAAAATGTCATTTAATGAAAATGCATGAAAACGTGTGATTAAGGGTATGTATAAAAGATGAATAATCGATAATCCAAACACAAAGGGACAAACGCCGTCATTTCAGCGTTTGTCCCTTTGTGTTGCGTTGACATAATTACTGATTATAGGTAGTTAGTTTGTATATATTATTCATTTACTAGTTTCTATACCATGCTGTCTTTGGCCAATTTTTATGTTTAGGTTTCCCTTTCCATGAAGAACAATCTTTAACCCCTTTTTTCTTAACATTCAACCCATCACATTTTGTCATTTTACCTATTGAAGAACATTTATAAGCTTTTGCATGATACCAACAATCACTCTTATAAAAATCTACATAAGCTTTAGGATGTTTCTTAGACCAATATCTATGATCCGATTTAGTCCAGTTAAATCTATTACAATGGACGTGTGTCCCTTTTTTCACTTTTTGCCCATCTTTTTGTCCCTTATATGACGCACTATAAAAAGATGTACCATCTTTTCCATCCATACTACCAACAAAGTCTGAAAAATCAATTACTTTTGTATCCATTTTAGCACTTCTGTTTGCAGTCTTATTCACTTTTTTATTGTCTGGATTAGGTAATACGTCTTCTACAATGATTTGATTGTTTTTTTGAATTACATGAAAATTATTATCTTCTTTTTCTATGTTTTTAAATTGTTGCATTGTTTGAGAATCAACTGGAGACGCATTATAAGTACCAACTAATTTAACATTTTGTGGAGGATTATCATGATTTTCTTCAGCATGAGCATGATTTGATTCTAAACTAGCCATACCAGTCCCTAAGACTAAAATACCTGCTAACATTAATTTAATGATATTTCTCAATTTTTACATCTCCTTGAAACTTAATTATTTTATGTAGAAAATCTATATATTTTTAAGTTATCATAAATTATAAAAAATTTTTGATGATGAGGTGTTTTTTATGAAAAAATCATTTTATATCATTGGCATAATCATGATTATAATTATTTGTTATATTTTTATGAATTTTTTCTTTTTTGATAAATGGGCTTGCTATTCTAGCGAAAAACAAATCAATAGTTATATAAAAAATCACGATACAAAAAAATTACATGATATAACAGATAATAATAAAACTTATCAAATTTTAAGAAACTCTAAAAAAGTATCAATTAAATTACGATCAGATAATCAAGGAAGTGAGGGCATCGGATATTACCAAGTGAATCTAAATGATAAACCTGCGAAACTTTATATAAAAATTAAGCATGCTTTTATCCCAGAAGTGCCTGAGGTTAAAACAATAGAATTAGAATAATAAATAACAAAAGGGAACTCATTATTGAGTTCTCTTTTGTTGCCATAACATGCATTATAGGTAGTGCTTTTGTATAGGTTATTCATTTTTAACGTCTATACCATAATGTTGTATTATGTGATAAAAAACTTTTGTTTTTGATTATACTCATATCTGTTACATTCAATGCATTGAACTTAAAATTAACTATGACTCTATAAATTAAGAACTAGTGATCCACTCTAACGCAGATTTCTCAGGTTTATTGGTCTTAACATTAGGGATAATCGAATTATTTATATATATTTTTCCTGTTTGGTCTTTAAGTTTGTGTGTGGTCAGATTCATTATACTTCCATCATATAAATCAATTGATGTATTAGCCGATGTATATCCAGCTGAATTTGACCCAAAATACTTAACATTTTTCTTATCCTTAAATGATAAGGCTGTAATTTCTCCTGAACTTGCAGTGTTTTTATTAATTAATATAGCAATAAATTTTTGTTTTACTTTAGAAGTTTTAGATAGCTTAACTGGCGTCCCACCATTTTCAGTTTCACTTCCATTTAAATTTACACTTGTTTTATTATTATCCTTATCGATATAAGTGAGTAATTTCCCATCTTCAAGAAGCGAAGATAACCCAGCAATCATAGGTCCCATATCTCCTCCAACATTATTTCTAAGATCAATGATTACACCTTTATATTTTTCTTTTTGTAACGCTTGATTTATTATATTTGCGTAATGTTTTGACTCAATGTCATTACCAGAAAAACTTGGCATTTTAATAGTTAGTATATTGCTTTTTTTAGTTATACTTGGATATTTTACTTTATTATTAGTATTATTTTTTTTATTATCATTAGTTTCTAAATAAGAATGCTTTCTTCCAGCCACTACTAACGCTTGTTCTAAATATTGATAAGTATCATTATATTCCTTAGCATTTTTAGTTTTTTTCAATACATATGCTTTAGTATTTTCCCACTTTTTTCCTTTTGCATATAGCCCTTGTTCTTCCATACGGCTAAGTGCCAATTTTGTATAATTGTGAGGTGAAGGTGGAATTATATAAAAATTAAATAGTGGCCCTATTTTCAAAATCGCAATAAAAATTAATACTAAAGTAACTACTATTGAAGAACTACTAAACCAAAAAAATTTTTTATTTTTCATTATGTAAGTCTCACTTTCATTTATATATTAAATTTATTATTAATATATCATTTAAATATAATTTATAGTCTTTCGATATTGTAAGTGTGAAATCTCAAATAAAAAGTTAATTAAATAAATCAAAAGCTACTTACTGTAATAAAAAGGGGGATTTTATGTTATTAAAAAATAAGATTTATTTAGCCATTATTATTGTTATTTTTATAATTTGTTCAATTATAGGATTGAATGAAAATATTATTGGAAATCCTTTAGGAGAAAAAGTTTTTTATTTATTAGGTTTTCTATTTTTTGTATTGTTAATTATCGGTACAACAAAAAAAGAGGAAATTAATGCCTTCTTTTCCTTCCATTCTTACCATAAACTTTTTTGTTTGTTATTTTTTAAAAAATAATCAAAACCACCCGTATGAACGGGTGGTTTGTTCTACGGCTAT
>NZ_JBRIKK010000023.1:0-36618 GCF_052976705.1 Staphylococcus sp. MSU001 | reverse complement strand
TTTTTTCGTGTTGGAGTATCTAACTAACCTGAAAACCTAGTTAAATCAATGTTTAACTAAATTTTTCTGTTTTGAAGGATAAGACAACACTTTATATAAATTTTTGCTGCTAATTCTCAAAATAACATTCATATATCGATAGAACTATTAATATAAATAATTAATGTATTTATTATCTTATGTGCATCATTTAGGTAACCATTGCAAGTTAGTAATTGATACAAGTTTAAATAAATTTAAGTATGATATATAATTGTTTTATAATTGGTTACTTAATACTTAGATTATTTGTAGAACATTTCGATTTGAAATTAAGTGTACAGTGGAATGTATATATATATATATATATATAGGGGTGGTGAAATATTTTGAAAGAGAGATTTATTAAGAAAACTCATTATTTAGACTATCAATTTGATGAGCATACTGATATTAAGTTAGGTTTCACTACTCGAGAAAATGGTTTAAGTCCTTATCCTAATCATAGTTTTAATATGGCGAGATATATCAGCGACAGTGCACATCATATTACACATCATCAAGATATCTTAGCGAATCTTATTGGTTATCCAAGAGATGAATGGGTTTTTCCTATACAAACACATGATAATCGCATCATTGAAGTTACAAGTGAACATAAAGGAACAAATATTGATAAACTAACTGATGATTTACATGGCATAGATGGAATGTATACTTTCGATTCTCACATTCTCCTTACTATGTGTTACGCGGATTGTGTACCGGTATATTTTTATAGTGAATCACATGGCTATATTGGATTAGCACATGCAGGTTGGCGAGGAACATATGGTCAAATAGTAAAAGAAATGCTAAAAAAAGTGGATTTTGATTATGAAGACTTAAAGATTGTAATCGGTCCAGCAACTTCAAATTCTTATGAAATCAATGATGATATAAAAAATAAATTTGAGGAATTAACCATTGATTCAACTTTATATATTGAGAGCAGAGGCAAAAATAAACATGGTATTGATTTGAAAAAGGCTAACGCACTTCTTCTAGAAGAAGCTGGAGTTCCATCAAAAAACATATACATTACCGAATATTCAACTTCAGAAAACTTAGATTTATTCTTTTCATATCGTGTTGAAAAAGGACAGACGGGACGTATGTTAGCATTTATTGGACGGAAGTAAAGTGTATAAAGTAGGTGAATAATTTATGGATGTTAAAGAGAATCTTGCTAAGATTGAAACGGAAATTGATGCAAGCGTTAAAAAAAGTGCCCATTCAGCACAACCTCACGTGATTGCAGTAACAAAATATGTTACAATAGAGCGAGCTAGAGAAGCGTATAAAGCAGGAATAAGACATTTCGGTGAAAATCGATTAGATGGATTCAAAGAGAAGAAAGAATCTCTACCAAGCGATATTAAATTACATTTCATTGGTTCTTTACAATCAAGGAAAGTTAAAGATATTATAAATGAAGTCGATTATTTTCATGCTTTAGATCGTTTGAGTCTAGCTAAGGAGATTAACAAAAGAGCAAATCATGTTATAAAATGTTTCTTACAAGTAAATGTTTCTGGAGAAGAATCTAAACATGGCATAGCTCTTGAAGAAGTAAATCAATTTATAAATCAAATCAAAGAATACGAAAATATCCAAATTATTGGATTAATGACGATGGCACCATTGACTGATGATCTATCGTACATAAAAAATTTATTTAAAGAGTTAAGACATAAAAGAAATGAAATACAACAATTCAATTTAGCACATGCGCCTTGTACAGAATTATCTATGGGAATGAGTAATGATTATCAAATGGCAGTCGAAGAAGGTGCAACCTTTGTCAGAATTGGGACTAAACTTGTAGGAGAATAGGAGTGAGCCCCCCTTGGCTTTAAAGGATTTATTTAATAATTTTTTTGTAGTTGAAGAAGAAGAGGAAGTTGAAGGACCTGAAGAGCGAGAATCTTCTAGATCACGTGAACGTGTTCAAGAACGCGAAGATTACAATCGTAATGAGAATCAAGCGACACCACAAACTTTTAACAATAAGCAACAAGCGATTAAATCTGTGCCTCAAAAGAACACTTTGAGATCGAATACAACTTCTGAAGAAAGGAATTATCGTATGAATAATAATTCAAAAAATAATTCTAGAAACGTTGTAACAATGAATCAAGCATCACAATCATATACTGCTCAGGAAAGTTCAAAAATGTGTCTGTTTGAACCACGTGTCTTTTCAGATACTCAAGATATTGCCGACGAATTAAAAAATAGACGTGCAACTTTAGTAAATTTACAACGCATTGATCAAGTATCA
The DNA here is from genome assembly GCF_052976705.1 of Staphylococcus sp. MSU001. Lineage (NCBI taxonomy): Bacteria > Bacillati > Bacillota > Bacilli > Caryophanales > Staphylococcaceae > Staphylococcus > Staphylococcus sp. MSU001. The sequence continues at coordinate 34,316 of NZ_JBRIKK010000023.1, read as the reverse complement.
GCAAAGCGTATTATTGATTTTTTAAGTGGTACGGTATACGCAATTGGTGGAGATATTCAGCGCGTGGGTACTGATATTTTCTTATGCACACCTGATAATGTTGAAGTAGCCGGCAGTATAACTGATCACATCGAGAATATGGAGCAACATTACGAATAAGGAGTTCAGCTATGGATATTGGTTTGCTAAGTACAATTTTCCGATTTATTATATTTTTAGTTCAAATATATTATTTTGGAATGATTATATATTTCTTTACTTCTTGGGTTCCGAGTATAAGAGAGTCTAAGTTTGGAGAATTTTTAGGAAAGTTATATGAACCTTTCTTAGAACCTTTCCGTAAAATTATTCCTCCTATTGGCTTTATAGACATTTCTTCTATCGCGGCAATCTTCGTTCTAGTTTTATTCCAAAGTGGTTTAGTAAAAATATTTAATTTAATTCTTGCATATTTATCTTAAAATATGACACGCACTAACTTTATATTATTCAACATAACGAGGCAAAGTAGCTAGACTTTGACCTCGTTTTATCATATAACTTATTGTTGACAGTGTTATAGTCGTAGTGTTTTTAAAAATTTTTCAACATAAAAGGAGTAGATAACCATCGATATATATCAGCATTTTAGAAAGGAAGAACAAGATGCTATCGATCAATTCATCGATAAATGTAAGCAGGCCGATGCTAATTATGCTCCGGTTCTAACCCATTTCTTGGACCCGCGAGGCCAATATATACTTGAGGTCATTACGCGTAGTTATCAAGATTTACATGTCGCATTTTTTGGTGGACCACATGCAGAAAGGAAACGTGCAATCATCGCACCATTATATTTTAAGCCACAGCCTGAGGACTTTGAACTGACTTTATTTGAACTTCAATATCCTAAGAAATTTGTAACAATACAACATCAACACGTTCTTGGAACACTCATGTCACTGGGAATACAAAGAGATCAACTCGGTGATATTATAGTTGGAGAAGATATACAGTTTGTTTTGACAAAACAATTAGAATCGTATATTATATCTGAACTAACGCGTATTAAGGGAGCCACAGTTAAACTTAATTCTATTCCTACGGAAGATATGATACAATCAGAAGAGAATTGGAAAGTTCATAGTACAACTGTGAGCGCTTTGAGATTAGATGTAGTTTTGAAAGAGATAATTCATAAATCTCGAAATATTGCACAACAATTAATTATAAAAAAAAGAGTCAAAGTTAACCATACTGTAATAGATTCTACAGATTTTCAATTAGAGCAGAATGATTTATTGTCAATTCAAGGTTATGGTAGAGCTCAAATTGTTGAAATAGGTGGAAAAACGAAAAAGAACAAGTTACACATTCATTATCAAACACTATTTAAATAGCTATTAATCAAGGAGGATTATCATGCCTTTTACACCAAGTGAGATTAAGAATAAAGAATTTACACGAGTAAAAAATGGTTTAGAACCTACAGAAGTTGCAAATTACTTAGAGCAACTAAGTAATGAAATCGAACGTTTAAAAGAAGATAAAAAGCAACTTGAAAAAGTCATTGAAGATAGAGATTCCAATATTAAATCATATAAAGATGTTCACCAATCAGTAAGTGATGCACTTATTCAAGCACAAAAAGTAGGAGAAGAGACAAAACAAGCAGCAACTAAAGAAGCTGAAGCCGTTTTATCAAAAGCACAAGTACAAGCTGACAGTATTGTGAATGATGCAATTGAAAAAGCACGTCGTCTAGCTTTCCAAACTGAAGACATGAAACGACAATCTAAAGTTTTCCGCTCTCGTTTCCGTATGCTTGTTGAAGCACAACTTGACTTACTCAAAAGTGAAGATTGGGATTACTTACTCAATTATGATTTAGACGCCGAGCAAGTGACATTAGAAGATATTCATCATCTTAATGATAATGATTTGACACCTGAAGAACGTGCAATGAAACAAAAGCAAAATCAAGAATTATCGGCTAATCAACCTTCTACATCAAGTTCAGAATCTGTGAGTCAATCAAATACAAATAGCGAATCATCACAATCAACATCAAATAATTAAAAACGAATCACAGGCTAACCATTTGATGTAAAAATAACTAAGAAATTTCATTGTTTATTAAAAATGCATTTTCTAAATAGCAATTTATTGATATGATATAAAGACAGACGCGTAAGAAACAGTGAACATAGTACAGCGAGTTAGGAATGGTGTGAGCCTAGCATATTGTTTGTTTCTTATATCACTGGCTTTTCAATTTTATAAATATTCTTAAGAGAACTCTAAGTTGAGTTAAGTAGGGTGGTACCGCGGATTAACCGTCCCTTTTAATTGAACTTAGAGTTCTTTTTTATCATTACAAGGAGTGAATATAATGAATTACAAAGATACCCTATTAATGCCGAAAACTGATTTTCCTATGAGAGGTGGCTTACCGAATAAAGAACCTCAAATTCAAGAAATGTGGGATAATGATGAGCAATATCGCAAAGCGTTAGAAAAAAATAAAAATAATCCATCATTCATTTTGCATGACGGACCACCATATGCTAATGGTAATTTACATATGGGACATGCATTAAATAAAATCATAAAGGATTTTATTGTTCGTTATAAAACAATGCAAGGTTTTTATGCACCGTATGTGCCGGGTTGGGATACTCATGGTTTACCAATTGAACAGGCTTTAACTAAAAAAGGCGTTGATCGCAAAAAAATGTCAGTTGCAGAATTTAGAGAGAAATGTAAAGAATTTGCATTAAAACAAATCGACATTCAAAAGAAAGATTTTAAGCGTCTTGGTGTACGTGGTGATTTTAATAATCCTTACATTACATTAACACCTGAATATGAAGCCGCACAAATAAGATTATTTGGAGAAATGGCAGATAAAGGTTTGATTTATAAAGGGAAAAAACCTGTGTATTGGTCACCTTCAAGTGAATCATCACTTGCAGAAGCTGAGATAGAATATCATGACAAACGTTCTGCATCAATTTACGTTGCTTTTGACGTAAAAGACAGTAAAGGTAAAGTTGATTCTGATGCACAATTTATTATTTGGACAACTACACCATGGACAATTCCATCAAATGTCGCAATTACAGTTCATCCAGAGCTAAAATATGGTCAGTATAATGTTGATGGACATAAATACATTGTTGCCCAAGCATTATCAGAAGAAGTCGCAGAAGCATTAGGTTGGGATAAAGATTCTATACAATTAGAGAAAGAATTCACAGGTAAAGAATTGGAATTTGTAGAGGCACAACACCCATTCCTAGATCGTGTATCGTTAGTAATTAACGGTGAACATGTTACGACAGACGCTGGTACGGGATGTGTCCATACAGCTCCCGGTCACGGGGAAGATGACTATATTGTAGGTCAAAAATATGATTTACCAGTAATTAGTCCTTTAAATGATAAAGGTGTATTCACTGAAGAAGGTGGACCATTTGAAGGAATGTTCTACGACAAAGCAAACAAAGCCGTAACTGATCTTTTAAAAGAAAAAGACGCACTACTTAAACTTGACTTTATTACACATAGTTATCCTCATGATTGGCGTACGAAAAAACCTGTTATCTTTAGAGCTACACCACAATGGTTTGCTTCCATTAATAAAGTAAGACAGGATATTCTTGATGCAATTGAAGACACGAACTTTAAAGTAGACTGGGGTAAAACACGAATTTACAATATGATTCGTGATCGTGGCGAATGGGTAATTTCTCGTCAACGTGTATGGGGTGTTCCTTTACCGGTATTTTATGCTGAAAATGGCGATATCATTATGACTAAAGAGACAGTAAATCACGTTGCAGATTTATTTGAAAAACACGGTTCAAATATTTGGTTTGAAAAAGAAGCTAAAGAATTACTTCCTGAAGGATTTAGTCATCCTGGAAGCCCTAACGGTGAATTTACTAAAGAAACTGATATTATGGATGTTTGGTTTGATTCTGGTTCATCACACCGTGGTGTATTAGAAACGAGACCTGAACTTTCATTCCCAGCAGACCTTTATTTTGAGGGTAGTGATCAGTACCGCGGTTGGTTTAACTCTTCAATTACAACTGCTGTAGCTACACGTGGTCAAGCACCATATAAATTCTTGTTATCACATGGCTTCGTCATGGACGGTGAAGGTAAGAAGATGAGTAAGTCATTAGGTAACGTTATAGTTCCTGATCAAGTTGTTAAACAAAAAGGCGCTGATATTGCACGTTTATGGGTAAGCAGTACTGATTACCTCTCTGATGTGCGTATTTCCGATGAAATTCTTAAACAAACGTCTGATGTATATCGTAAAATTCGAAACACTTTAAGATTTATGTTAGGTAATATTAACGATTTCAATCCTGAAACGGATAGTATTGCTGAAACAAATCTACTTGAAGTAGATCGCTATTTGCTAAATCGTTTACGTGAATTCACAGCGAGTACGATTAATAACTATGAGAATTTTGATTATTTGAATATTTATCAAGAAGTTCAAAACTTTATCAATGTTGAACTAAGTAACTTCTATTTAGATTACGGTAAAGATATACTTTATATTGAGAAAAAAGATTCTCATAAACGCCGTAGCATGCAAACCGTTTTATATCAAATACTTGTTGACATGACTAAATTACTAGCACCCATTTTAGTGCACACAGCTGAAGAAGTTTGGTCTCATACACCTCATGTAAAAGAAGAAAGTGTACACCTTTCAGATATGCCTAAAGTTGTTGATGTAGACGAAGAATTGTTAGAAAAATGGAATACATTTATGAATTTACGTGATGATGTTAATCGTGCATTAGAACAAGCACGTAATGAAAAAGTAATTGGTAAGTCATTAGAAGCTAAAGTGGTTATTGGAAGCAATGAATCATTTAATACAGCGGAATTTTTACAACAATTTAATGACTTACAACAATTATTTATCGTTTCACAAGTTGAAGTTAAAGATAAAGTGAATGATGGTGTATCATATCAATATGGAGATATCCATATTAAACATGCTGAAGGTGAAAAATGTGAAAGATGCTGGAACTATACAGAAGAATTAGGTTCAGTAGGTGAACTTGAACATTTATGCCCACGATGTCAAGAAGTAGTAAAAACTTTGGTATAATAAAAAGTTTTTACAAGTGAGCGTATATTTCAAGAAAATAAATTTTAAATGATTGTTTAAATACTATAAGAAAGCCCAAAATGAAATTCATTTTGGGCTTATTTTATAGTTATTATTGTGAAGTTATAAGATTTCAAATAAAGAAATTTCACTAGCTTTTTAAAGGTAAGTTGATAAAGCAGACTTCTCTATTTAATGTTTTATTTTTAATGAACTTGAACAAGTTTCGTAAATTCATATTCATTACATTTTTATGTCATAGAATATTTTTCTCATTATAAGCACAGTGATTGTATTGAATCTTCAGGCATAAAATGATAACAATATTAATAAGGTATAAATCAATCATTTGAGTTCAATTTAATTTTTAGTCATAATATATAAAATACAAAGTGTTGGATAGTGTAGTAATTGTTCACATTACTGATTGAACTCATTAGGCTTTAATAATAAAAGCATCAATATAATAATTTTATCTAAATGTATTAAATTTTTGTATAGATACAATTCATAATTAAACGTCTTGGACAAAAATATTTAATTATTAATAAAACACAGGCATATGTTTTTTTTAATAAACATTGTTGCTAAATTTAGATAGCATTTAGATTGTCAATTCTCTTTATTATGTGAATGATAAACAAAGAGAAAGATTAAGAGAAGAAACACGTACATATTTTTTATTACTGCGCTTAAAAGATAAACATACACTTTCAACAAAGTAATCATTTAATTATTTAAAAGAAAAGTAATCATTGAAAGGAAAATAAGATGTTTCATAACAAAAATGCAAATTTTGTAAATGGTGTAACTATCAATATTAAAGATAAAGAAACTATTAAAACATTTTATGAGAATGTTTTAGGATTTAATCTTATCAATGAATCTAAAACTGCTGTACAATTTGAAGTTGGCGATTCAAATCAATTTATTACTTTTATTGAAATACAGAATGGACGAGAACCGTTAATGTCTGAAGCAGGTCTTTTCCATATTGGTATATTGTTGCCTACATTGACTACATTAGCTGATTTACTCGTACATTTAAGTGATTTTGAAGTACCAGTGAACGGTGGACAACAAAGTGTTGCAACATGTTTATTTATTGAGGATCCAGAGGGCAATGCCATAAAGTTTTATGTCGATCGTGAGACAGAATCATGGATTGATGAGAAAGAAGGCAGAATTAGAATGGATATTGCGCCAATTAATGTACCTCGATTATTGCAAAACGTCTCTCATACTCAATGGCAAGGCATACCAGATGAAACTAAATTAGGTTCATTGCATATTAAGTCCATTCGAATTTCTGATGTTAAATCATATTATTTACATTATTTTGGATTAGAAGAATCAGCATATATGGACGATTATTCTCTATTTTTATCTTCAAACGATTATTATAATCATTTGGCTGTTAATCAGTGGTTATCTGCGACAAAACGAGTAGATAATGAACATACCTATGGTTTAGCTATGATAGATTTTCACTATCCAAAAACGACACATAAAAATCTTAAAGGACCTGATGGTATTTATTTTAGATTTAATAGAATAAAAGAAGTGTGATGATATGAAAAAAGCAATCATAGTAATGGTTGTTGTTAGTGTTATCTTGACAATAGCAGCAGTTATTGACGAGTTTATGATTCAAGATATGAAGCGTGTGCAAAGTCGTTTTACGTCACATCATCCTATGAAAATCAATACATATAAAAAGGGTCAGTGTACATATTATGTCTTTGAACGTGTTAAAAATGATGGAAATAAGATAAACAATACTTGGAGCGACGCCAAGAATTGGGATAAAAAAGCAATTGATGATGGATACATTGTTGACCGTAACCCTAAAAAAGGATCAATATTACAATCTTCTAAAGGGAAATACGGTCATGTTGCATATATAGAAACAATAAATGAAGATGGTTCTATACAAGTTTCAGAAATGAACTATACAAAACCTTATGAAATCACAAAACGAACAATTCATACTTATGACATTAAAAATTATTATTATATTCATCCTCAAAAGATAAAAACATAATAGACAAGATAGCTTTTTCAAAATTACGTTCTAGGATATAATGTTAAGTGTTGCTTTAGATGACATTAAAAAGAATGGAGGCACTTCTTTGAAAAAGAAATACTATATTAGCATCTCTTTACTTATGACATTCATTGTACTAGTTTTCGATCAAGTTTCTAAATGGCTTATTACAATCTCAATGAAGGTTGGAGATTCATATGAAATTATCCCTAACTTTTTAAATATTACATCCCATAGAAACAACGGTGCAGCATGGGGGATTTTGAGTGGTAAAATGCTATTTTTCTATATTATTACTATCATTATTTTAATCGTTTTAGTTATTTTTTATATTAAAGAAGCACAATTTAATTTATTTATGCAGGTTGCAATAAGCCTATTATTCGCTGGAGCCTTAGGAAATTTTATTGACCGCGTATTACATGGTGAAGTTGTGGATTTTATTGATACGAATATATTCGGTTACGATTTTCCTATCTTTAATATTGCGGATTCAAGCTTAACAATTGGAGTTATATTCGTAATCATCACACTGATTAAAGATGCAATCATAAATAAGAAGGAGGTCTAGTTATGGGAAATTATAATTTTAATATTATTGAACAATCACAAGTTGGACAACGTATAGATAAACTTGTTTCAGATTTAAATAAAGATTGGTCACGTAGTCAACTTCAAGATTGGATTAAAGAAGGTTTAGTCAAGGTAAATGGTAAAGTAATTAAATCGAACTATAAGGTCAAGTTAAATGACAAAATTTTTGTAACCGAGAAAGAAGTCGTAGAGGCAGATATCAAACCTGAAAACTTAAATTTAGATATTTATTATGAAGACGAAGATGTTGCTATTGTATATAAGCCAAAAGGTATGGTTGTACATCCATCTCCAGGCCATTATAGCGGGACATTAGTAAATGGATTAATGTATCAAATTAAAGATTTATCAGGAATTAATGGCGAAATACGTCCTGGCATAGTTCATAGAATAGATAAAGATACGTCTGGTTTATTAATGGTTGCTAAAAATGATGTTGCCCATCGTCATTTAGTTGAACAACTTATGTCTAAAACTGTTAAACGAAAATACACGGCGTTAGTTCATGGTAATATACCTCATGATTATGGCACAATTGACGCGCCAATTGGTCGAAATAAAAACGATAGACAAGCTATGGCTGTGGTTGATGACGGTAAAGAAGCTGTGACACACTTTAATGTATTAGAGCATTTTAAAGATTATACATTGATAGAATGTCAATTAGAAACAGGGCGTACACATCAAATTCGTGTACATATGAAATATATTGGTTATCCTCTTGTAGGGGATCCGAAGTATGGACCTAAAAAAACGTTAGATATCGGTGGACAAGCATTACATGCTGGTATCATTGGTTTCGAACATCCTGTAACACATAAATACATTGAGAAGCATGCAACATTACCTAACGATTTTGAAAAATTACTAGATGATATAAGACGTAGAGATGCTTAAACGAATGTGCCATCGTTTTTTATTATAAATACTAACTTTGCCATTGACTTATACTATTAAAAGATTTAAACTTATAACAGTTTAAATATAAAAACGTCATCTTTAATTGAGGGTCCAGAGAGGCTCCGAAGATATGAATAATTAGGATAATAATATTTTGATGATTAAGTTACTAATACTTTTGCTGTGTTTATAACTTAAGAATGTGAATATGATAGGGAATATTGCTTATTCTCTTTAACTTTTTGTCTCATATCTTTATTAAAGATATGAGTTTTTTTATATTAAAAGAGGTGAAACAATGTCTGAACGAATTATTTTAGATGATGCAGCGATACAACGTACAATTACACGAATTGCTCATGAAATTCTAGAATATAACAAGGGAACCAAAGATTTAGTTCTATTAGGCATTAAAACGAGGGGTGCTTTTTTAGCACATCGTATACAAGATAAAATAAATTCAATTGAACAACAATTAGTACCAACAGGTACTATCGATATTACACATTTTCGAGATGACGTTGATAAGGTAGTGCAACAAGCTGATCAACGCGCTTTTGATATTAATGTAGATATTAATAACAAAGTGGTTGTTATCATTGATGATGTTTTGTATACCGGACGTACAGTAAGAGCCTCATTAGATGCGATTTTATTACATACAAGACCTATTAAAATAGGGCTTGCAGCACTTGTGGATCGTGGTCATCGTGAACTCCCTATACGCGCAGATTTTGTAGGAAAAAATATACCTACTGCACGAGATGAATCTGTTTCAGTTTATTTAGAAGAAATTGACGACAGAAATGCAGTCGTCATTGAATAATTATCCTTTTAAAACAGTACGAGAGACTGAAAAAGGTGAAGTAATTCATATGGATAGATGAACATATGACTATAAAAAGATTATGTAAACTATAAATATCCAATGGAAGCTTCATTGATAAATGTGATGATAAAAGCTTAACTTAACATTACACTTAGATATATTTCATTTTAGTCTCTTTACACTCTACTGATTGTGAAGAGACTTTTTTTATGAAAGGAAATGAATCAACATGGAAAATGAGCAAATGTTTGAGCGTACCGTTCAGCCAGTTCTTGATGTAAAAGATAAACCAAAACCAGCACAATGGGCATTTCTAAGCCTTCAACATTTATTTGCAATGTTTGGATCAACTGTACTTGTACCATTTTTAACACATCTGCCTATATCAGCAGCTTTGTTGGCATCAGGTATTGGTACACTTTTATACATATTAATCACAAAAGCAAAAATTCCTGCCTACCTAGGATCAAGTTTTGCCTTTATTACACCTATCATCACAGGGTTAAGTACACATAGTCTTGGAGATATGCTGGTTGCATTATTTATGAGTGGATTAATGTACGTGGTTATAGGTATTTTCATTAAATTGAGTGGAACACATTGGTTAATGCACTTGTTACCACCAGTAGTTGTCGGACCAGTAATAATGGTTATTGGGTTAAGTTTAGCTCCTACAGCAGTAAACATGGCTATGTTTGAAAATTCTGCTGAGATGAAAGGGTATAACTTAAGTTACTTAATTGTTGCTTTGATTACATTAGCAGTAACCATCATCGTCCAAGGATTCTTCAAAGGGTTTTTATCACTTATACCTGTACTTATAGGTATTATAGTGGGATATATTGTATCTATTTTCATGGGCATAGTTAAATTTGCTCCAATAGCACAAGCGAAATGGATAGATTTTCCTCATATTTATCTACCATTTAAAGATTACACACCATCTTTTCATTTAGGACTCATTCTCGTGATGATACCCGTGGTGTTTGTGACGGTAAGTGAACATATTGGTCATCAAATGGTAATTAACAAAATAGTAGGACGAAATTTCTTTGAAAATCCAGGTTTAGATAAATCAATCATTGGTGATGGTGTTTCAACTATGTTTGCAAGTATGATAGGGGGGCCTCCTAGTACAACTTATGGTGAAAATATAGGTGTACTAGCGATTACCAAAATATACAGTATTTACGTAATTGGTGGTGCGGCAGTTATAGCTATCATTCTTGCATTTATTGGTAAGTTCACTGCTTTAATATCTTCAATACCTACGCCAGTGATGGGTGGTGTCTCAATTTTATTATTCGGTATTATAGCAGCTAGTGGTTTAAGAATGCTTGTTGAAAGTCAAGTAGATTTCTCAAGCAATCGCAACCTAGTTATAGCATCAGTTGTGCTTGTTGTCGGGATTGGTAATCTTCTTATCAATTTAAAAGGCATAGGTATCAATTTACAAATTGAAGGAATGGCATTATCAGCACTTTCAGGAATAATATTAAATTTAATTTTGCCAAAAGAGAAAAACCAAATAAATTAAGCTTTATTTCTATAGGAGGCGCTTTATGGAACACTTATTATCAATGGAGCATTTATCTAATTCAGAAATTTATGATTTAATTACTATTGCTTGCCAATTCAAATCTGGTGAGCGACCATTACCTCAATTTAACGGTCAATACGTATCAAACTTATTCTTCGAAAATTCAACGCGAACAAAGTGTAGCTTTGAGATGGCAGAACAAAAATTAGGATTAAAACTTATTAATTTTGAAACAAGTACATCATCTGTAAAAAAGGGTGAGTCACTTTATGACACATGTAAAACACTTGAAAGCATAGGTGTTGATTTACTTGTCATACGTCACTCCCAAAATTCTTATTACGAAGAACTGGATCAATTAAATATTCCAATTGCTAATGCAGGTGATGGAAGTGGACAACACCCTACTCAGAGTTTATTAGACATAATGACAATATATGAAGAATATGGTTCGTTTGAAGGATTGAATATTCTAATATGTGGTGACATTAAAAATTCTCGCGTCGCAAGAAGTAATTATCATAGTTTAACATCATTAGGTGCCAACGTAATGTTCTCAAGTCCAAAAGAATGGGTAGATAATACATTAGAGGCGCCTTATGTTGAAATTGATGAAGTCATTGATAAAGTAGATATTGTTATGTTGCTTAGAGTTCAACATGAAAGACATGGAATTTCAGGTGAAGCTAACTTTGCTGCTGAGGAATATCATCAACAATTTGGTTTAACACAGGCTAGATATGATAAATTAAAAGAGGAAGCCATTGTAATGCATCCAGCTCCTGTAAATAGAGGTGTTGAAATTAAAAGCGAGCTAGTTGAAGCACCTAAGTCTCGAATATTTAAGCAGATGGAAAATGGAATGTATTTAAGAATGGCAGTAATAAGTGCGCTTTTACAATAGAAAGGGGTTAATTCTACATGAAATTAATTAAAAACGGAAAAATCTTAAAAAACGGTATCTTAAAAGACACAGAAATATTAATTGATGGTAAACGTATTAAACAAATTAGTAGTAAAATAAATGCTTCATCTTCAAATATTGAAGTTATTGATGCAAAAGGAAATTTAATTGCTCCAGGTTTTGTAGATGTTCATGTGCACCTACGTGAACCAGGTGGTGAACATAAAGAAACAATTGAAAGTGGTACAAAAGCCGCTGCAAGAGGTGGTTTTACTACAGTATGTCCTATGCCTAACACAAGACCTGTACCAGATACAGTTGAACATGTTAGAGAATTAAGACAACGAATTTCTGAAACAGCACAAGTTAGGGTGTTGCCTTATGCTGCTATTACTAAGAGACAAGCAGGTACTGAACTTGTTGATTTTGAAAAATTAGCACTAGAAGGTGTGTTTGCATTTACAGATGATGGTGTGGGCGTTCAAACAGCAAGTATGATGTATGCTGCTATGAAGCAAGCTGCAAAAGTTAAAAAACCGATTGTCGCACACTGCGAAGATAATAGCTTAATCTATGGTGGTGCAATGCATAAAGGTAAACGTAGTGAAGAATTAGGCATACCTGGTATTCCAAATATTGCTGAATCTGTACAAATTGCTAGAGATGTACTATTAGCTGAAGCAACTGGTTGTCACTATCATGTGTGCCATGTTTCAACTAAGGAAAGTGTTCGAGTAATCAGAGACGCTAAAAAAGCTGGTATCCATGTAACAGCAGAAGTTACACCACATCATTTATTATTAACTGAAAATGATGTTCCTGGTGATGATTCAAACTACAAAATGAATCCACCATTAAGAAGTAATGAAGATAGAGAAGCACTTTTAGAAGGCTTATTAGATGGAACAATTGATTGTATTGCAACGGATCATGCACCTCACGCTAAAGAAGAAAAAGAACAACCTATGACAAAAGCACCTTTCGGTATCGTAGGTAGTGAAACAGCATTCCCATTACTTTATACACACTTTGTAAGACGAGGTAATTGGTCACTGCAACAATTAGTTGATTATTTCACTATTAAACCAGCTACTATTTTCAACTTAAATTATGGAAAATTACACAAAGATAGTTACGCTGATTTAACAATTATTGATCTAAATACTGAAAAAGAAATCAAAAGTGAAGATTTCTTATCTAAAGCTGATAACACTCCATTTATTGGTGAAAAAGTTTATGGAAATCCAACACTAACAATGCTTAAAGGTGAAGTAGTATTCGAGGAGGAAAAGTAGATGCTTGAAAAACGTTATCTTGTACTGGAAGATGGCTCTTATTACGAAGGATATCGCTTAGGGTCAGATGACTTATCTATAGGCGAAATTGTATTCAACACTGCTATGACGGGGTACCAAGAAACAATCTCTGACCCGTCTTACACAGGTCAAATCATAACTTTTACGTACCCACTAATTGGAAACTATGGTATCAATCGCGATGATTTTGAATCATTAACACCTAAATTAAATGGGGTAGTAGTAAAGGAAGCAAGTACACACCCTAGTAACTTTAGACACCAAAAAACATTACACGAAACACTTGCTCAATATCATATTCCTGGTATATCGGGTGTAGATACTAGAAGTATTACTCGTAAAATTAGAAATCATGGTGTTTTGAGAGCTGGATTTACAGATAATAAAGATAACATTCAGGAACTTGTTGAACAGTTGAAAACTGCTGAGTTACCTAGAGATGAAGTTCAAACGGTTTCTACAAAAACACCATATGTATCAACAGGTTCCGATTTAAGTGTCGTTTTACTCGACTTTGGTAAAAAGCAAAATATCGTTCGTGAATTAAATTTACGTGGTTGCAACGTCACAGTTGTACCATATGATACGTCAGCTGAAGAGATTTTAAGCATGTCTCCAGATGGTGTCATGCTATCAAACGGCCCTGGTGATCCAGACGAAGTTGACGTTGCTTTAGATATGATCAGAGGCATATTAGGAAAGATACCATTCTTTGGTATCTGCCTTGGTCATCAACTTTTTGCATTATCGCAAGGCGCAACTTCATTCAAAATGAAATTTGGACATCGTGGTGCGAACCATCCCGTTAAAGATTTAAGAACAGGTAAAATAGATATCACGAGCCAAAATCACGGCTATTCTATTGACCGTGACTCGCTTAAAAATACTGACCTTGAAGTTACACATATTGCTTTAAACGATGGTACTGTTGAAGGACTAAGACATAAAGAACTTCCAGCGTTTTCAGTCCAATATCATCCTGAAGCAAGACCAGGTCCAAGTGATTCTAATTACTTATTTGATGAGTTCATAACAATGATGAAGGATTTCAAAGAAAAGGAGCGTCAAATCAATGCCTAAAAGAGATGATATTCAGACAATTTTAGTAGTCGGTTCAGGCCCAATTATTATTGGACAAGCTGCAGAATTTGACTATGCAGGAACACAAGCTTGTCTAGCATTAAAAGAAGAAGGCTACAGAGTTATTTTAGTTAATTCTAATCCTGCAACAATAATGACAGATAAAGAAATTGCCGATAAGGTGTACATAGAACCATTAACGCACGATTTTATTGCTCGTATTATTAGAAAAGAACAACCAGATGCATTATTACCTACTTTAGGTGGTCAAACTGGGTTGAACATGGCGATTCAACTTCATGATAGTGGCGTGTTAGAAGCTAATAATGTAAAGTTGTTGGGGACAGAGCTAGAGTCTATTCAACAAGCAGAAGATCGTGAAATGTTTAGAACATTAATGAATGATTTAAATGTACCTGTACCAGAAAGCGATATCGTTAATACAGTAGAACAAGCATTTGAATTTAAAGAACAAGTTGGATATCCGTTAATTGTACGTCCTGCATTTACGATGGGGGGTACTGGCGGTGGTATTTGCCATAATGATGCTGAATTAAAAGAAGTTGTTAGTAATGGTTTGCATTATAGCCCTGCTACACAATGTTTAATAGAAAAATCAATTGCAGGTTATAAAGAAATTGAATATGAAGTTATGCGTGATAAAAATGATAACGCCATCGTAGTATGTAATATGGAGAACATAGATCCTGTAGGCATTCATACTGGAGATTCAATCGTTGTTGCACCGAGTCAAACACTATCAGATGTAGAATATCAAATGCTACGAGACGTATCCTTAAAGGTAATTCGTGCTTTAGGTATTGAAGGTGGATGTAATGTGCAACTCGCACTTGACCCGCATTCATTGAATTATTACATCATTGAGGTCAACCCACGTGTGTCTCGTTCATCAGCGTTAGCTTCCAAAGCAACGGGTTATCCTATTGCAAAATTAGCCGCTAAGATTGCCGTAGGTTTAACACTAGATGAAATGCTTAACCCTATTACAGGAACTTCATATGCTGCATTTGAACCCACTTTAGACTATGTTATTTCTAAAATTCCACGTTTCCCATTCGATAAATTCGAAAAAGGTGAACGTGAACTTGGAACTCAAATGAAAGCGACAGGCGAAGTCATGGCAATCGGTCGTACATATGAAGAATCTTTACTGAAAGCCATTCGCTCACTTGAATATGGTGTTCATCATTTAGGTTTACCAAATGGAGAAAGTTATGAATTAGATTACATTAAAGAGCGTATCGGACATCAAGATGATGAAAGATTGTTCTTTATCGGAGAAGCAATTCGTAGAGGAACATCTCTTGAAGAACTTCATAATATGACAAAAATTGACTATTTCTTCCTAAATAAGTTCCAAAACATTATTGACATTGAGCATGAACTTAAAAATCATCAAGGCGATTTAGAGTATTTAAAATACGCTAAAGATTATGGCTTTAGTGACAAAGTGATTGCTCATCGATGGGATATGGAAGAAAAAGATATATATGAACTACGTATGAGTCAAAATATTAAACCAGTTTATAAAATGGTTGATACATGTGCAGCTGAATTTGAATCCACAACGCCGTACTATTATGGTACGTATGAAGATGAAAATGAATCTATAGTAACTGATAAAGAGAAAATTCTAGTACTAGGTTCAGGACCAATTAGAATTGGCCAAGGTGTTGAATTCGATTATGCAACTGTACATGCAGTATGGGCGATTCAAAATGCTGGTTACGAAGCTATTATTGTGAATAATAATCCGGAGACTGTATCTACTGACTTTTCAATTTCTGACAAATTATATTTTGAACCACTTACAGAAGAAGATGTCATGAATATCATTAACTTAGAACAACCTAAAGGTGTTGTAGTACAATTTGGTGGTCAAACAGCAATAAACTTAGCCGATAAATTAGCACAGCATGGTGTTAAAATTCTTGGAACATCATTAGAAGATTTAAATCGAGCTGAGGATAGAAAAGAATTTGAAGCGCTATTACGTGAAATATCTGTACCTCAGCCACAAGGGAAAACTGCTACATCACCTAAAGAAGCTCTTAAAAATGCAAGAGAAATAGGTTATCCGGTTGTAGTTCGTCCTTCATACGTGCTTGGTGGCCGTGCAATGGAGATTGTTGATAATGATCAAGAGCTTGAAAATTATATGACTCAAGCTGTTAAAGCAAGTCCAGAACATCCTGTATTGGTAGACCGCTATTTAACAGGAAAAGAGATAGAAGTGGATGCTATTTCAGATGGGGAGACTGTCGTAATTCCAGGAATTATGGAACATATAGAGCGTGCAGGTGTTCACAGTGGAGATTCTATTGCAGTTTATCCGCCACAAACACTGACTCAAGACGAAATTAATACACTTGAAGACTACACAATTAAATTGGCAAAAGGTTTAAATATTAAAGGTCTTATTAACATTCAATTTGTCATAGCTCACGACGGTGTCTATGTGTTAGAAGTTAATCCGCGCTCAAGCCGTACGGTACCATTCTTAAGTAAAATTACTGATATTCAAATGGCTCAATTAGCGATGCGTGCAATTATGGGTGAAACGCTTGCTGAAATGGGGTACAAGCAAGGTATCCAACCTTATTCTGAAGGCGTATATGTTAAAGCACCCGTATTTAGTTTTAATAAATTAAAAAATGTAGATATTACGCTTGGACCAGAGATGAAGTCTACAGGTGAAGTTATGGGTAAAGACCTTACACTTGAAAAAGCGCTATACAAAGGTCTCACTGGTAGCGGATTTGAAGTGAAAGATCATGGTACAGTATTGATGACTGTAAGTGATAAAGATAAAGATGAAATAGTCAAGATTGCACATCGATTAAATGAAATAGGCTACAAAATATTGGCGACTCGTGGAACAGCACAAAAGTTAAAAGATCATAATATTCCAGTTGAGGTCGTAGGTAAAATCGGTGGCGAGGATGATCTACTGACACGAATTCAAAATGGAGAAGTGCAAATTGTCATTAATACTATGACAAAAGGAAAAGAAATCGAACGAGATGGTTTCCAAATTCGACGTACAACAGTTGAAAATGGTGTGCCTTGTTTAACATCATTAGATACTGCCAGTGCTTTAACAAATGTCATTGAAAGCATGACGTTTACTATGAGAAATGTATAATCTTAATGATAGAAGTTAAAAGGAGAAGATGAGTGTGAGAAATCTACCCATTATAGCATTAGATTTTAAATCAGCAGACGAGGTTCATACATTTTTAAATAAGTTTAATGAACCGTTATGCGTCAAAATTGGGATGGAGTTATTTTATCAAACAGGGCCAGCTTTAATTAAATCCATTAAAAAAAGAGGTCATGATATCTTTTTAGATTTAAAATTACATGACATACCTAATACTGTGAGCAAAGCAATGGAAGGCTTAGCACGTTTAGACATTGATTTAGTCAATGTTCATGCTGCCGGTGGTATTAAAATGATGGAAGAAGCTAAAAAAGGGTTAAGAAAACATAATGCTGATATTAAAATCATTGCAGTTACTCAATTAACTTCAACTACTGAAAGACAATTACATGAAGAACAAAATATTCAAACCTCTATAGAGGAGGCAGTTCTAAATTATGCGCGTCTTACTAAAAAAGCTGGATTAGACGGTGTCGTATGTTCTCCTCTTGAGGCTAAGATGATTTCTAAAGAACTAGGTTCTGACTTTTTAAAAGTGACACCAGGTATTCGCCCGAAAGGCGCAGCTCGTAATGATCAACAACGAATTACAACACCTGAGGAAGCTAAAACTTTGGGGTCAACACATATCGTAGTAGGTCGACCTATCACTCAAAGTGAGCATCCAATTGACAGTTATCATAAAATAAAAGAAAGTTGGTTAAGTTAAATGGCTAAAAATATTGCTAAAGCATTATTAGACATAGAGGCAGTTTCATTATCTCCAAATGATTTATTTACTTGGAGCTCAGGAATTAAATCGCCTATTTATTGTGATAATCGAATAACTTTAGGGTACCCTGAAGTGCGTAATGCGATTAGAGATGGGTTAATTCAATTAATTAAAGAACATTTTTCTAACGTTGAAATTATCTCGGGTACGGCCACTGCTGGTATCCCTCATGCAGCTTACATTTCAGAAAAAATGGAATTACCTATGAATTACGTTAGATCAAAAAGTAAAAGCCATGGTAAACAAAACCAAATAGAAGGTGCAAAAAGCGAGAATAAAAATGTCGTTGTAGTCGAGGATTTAATTTCTACTGGAGGTTCTTCGATTACAGCTGTCGAAGCATTGGAAGAAGCGGGAGCTAATGTGCTTGGAGTCGTTGCTATATTCACATATGGTCTTGCAAAAGCAGACGAGACATTTAATAAGGCTCATATTCCGTTTTATACTTTAAGTGATTATAATGAGCTTATAGAAGTTGCGAAAGATGATGGGAAAATCTCTTTAAATGACATCCAAACATTAGTTGATTGGCGAGATAACTTATCGTAATATATGAATGGTGAGGGGGCGTCTAATGGAACAAAACAATGATAATAATCATCTTTATACTTTAATAAAACATTGTAATGAGTTTCTTTATAGACGAGATGATTATAGAATTCCATCTTATTCTCAATCAGACCATTCTAGTAAAGAAAATATTTCAAAAACAATGAATGATGAAGTATTTAAACATTCAATTGAAATTTTTAAACGTGCCAAGAAAAATTTAAATCATTAACTATAAATCGATATTGTAAAAACACTCCAAAAGTGATGAATCAATTAACTTTTGGAGTGTTTTTTATGAATTAACTGCGAAATCATAGTAAATTTTTTATTAAAAAGTCAGAATGAATTGTGGAAATAAGCTGAGAAGAAAAATCACGAGAGTATTCTAATTCATCGTACAATTGTACTTTACCTTCAATGCATATTTGAAATAATGATATTCAAATCAAGAAATTCTACACGCATCATTTACGATAAAACAAAGGTTATAATAATTTCCCAAAATTAACGTATAAACATCTTAGTCATTAGCCATCCTATTAATAGAACTAATGCAAATATTAATAATGGTACACCATAATGTATGAGCATAACAACGCCTCCAATCTTAATCGAACTATCAATCAAATTAAGAATCAAACTATATTAAAGTTCTAATTTTTTACATCCTATATAACTACATTCTACAATGAAAGTATATACATGTTAAAATAATAAGTAAGATTGATTTTTAAATAACAAGAATACGATATAAAAGAAGGAGTAGCATATGGACATACCAAAAATTACGACGTTTTTAATGTTTAATGATGAAGCTGAAGAAGCAATTCAATTATACACAAGTTTATTTGAAGATAGTGAAATTATTACAATGGTGAAGTATGGCGAAGAAGGACCGGGCACGCCTGGCTCAGTGCAACACTCCATCTTTACGTTAAATGGCCAAGTATTTATGGCGATAGATGCAAATAGTGGGGAAGAGTTGCCTATGAATCCGGCAATGTCACTATATGTCACTGTTAAGGATACTATGGAGATGGAACGTTTATTTAATGGTTTGAAAAGTGAGGGTGCCATTTTAATGCCTAAAACAGAAATGCCACCATTTAGAGAGTTTGCATGGGTTCAAGATAAATTTGGCGTGAGTTTTCAACTTGCTTTACCAGAAAACAAATAGATTAAAAAGGACAGCAGAATGTTGAATGATATGTGCATTCAATTCTGCTGTCTTTTTTTATGTTATGATTCTTTCATTTGTTGAATATGATCATAATCAGGTGTTGCAAATAGGGTCTTTTGGTTGTCATATGTCACGAATCCAGGTTTTGCCCCAGAAGGTTTATGAACGTGTCTAATTTCCGTATAATCTACAGGAATTTGAGCTGAACTACCAGCTTTAGAGAAATACCCAGCTAGCATTGCCGCTTCTTTAATCGTTGTTTCGCTTGGACTCTCATTGAGTATGACAACATGAGATCCTGGAATATCTTTTGTATGGAACCATAAATGATTTTTATGTGCCTTTTTATTGGTAAGATAATCATTTTGTTTATTATTTTTACCTACTAATATCGTATCTCCATCAGTAGAATGATACGTTTGAAGTTGAATTTTAGACTGCTTTTTCTTTTTACTCTGTTTTCTTTGCTTCATGAATCCCTGTTCAGCAAGTTCGTCGCGAATATCATCGATATCATCAACGGTAATGTGCTTTAACTGTTGCTCAATATTATCAAAGTAATCAATATTCTCTTTAGTCAGTTTAATCTGATGAGTCAATTCGTGCTCTCGTGTTTTCATACGGTTATATTGTTTATAATAGTATTGAGCGTTAGTTGATGGCGATTTTGTAGGGTTAAGTGGAATCTTTACTTCTTCACCAGTATAGTAATTCAACGCTATAACAGAATCGTCACCTTGTTGAATACGATATATATTAGCTGTAATCAACTCTCCATATAATTGCTGAGTTTCTTTGTTTTTAGCACTTTCATACTCATCGATAAGTTTACTCAATTTATTTTGTTGTTTTTGCAGTTGCTGTTGTACAAATCTGACTAAATCATTTGCACGTTGTTTTACTCTTTCTCTCTCACCACGTGCATCATAAAAGCGATCCAATAGTTCATGAAGTGAATGATACTCAACTATATCATCATAGAATTGATTAAGTTTCATGAAATAGAAATCCTCTTTACCTGTTTCATGATTTTTATGAAAGACAGGAATAGATGCCGATTTGGTTTCGGCCATGACTTCATCAAAAGCATCAGGTAATGTTTCTTGAGTCATAAATTGACGACGATTCACAATTTCATTAGCGATTAGTGGACTAAAGCCCTCACATATATTAAGTAATTGCTTGGCAATCTTTCCAGCATTAAAGTCAATATATTTTAATACCTCTTGCCCTGTTAATTCATAAGGATTGATTTTATTTTGATTTGGTGGTGTTTCATATTTGAAGCCAGGCATAACGGTTCTGTACTGATTTGTGTTAGGAGTTAGATGTTTAAAACCTTCGATGATTTTACGTTGATCATCGACAAGGATAAGGTTACTATGTTTACCCATTATTTCCAATATAATAGTTCTATATATTGTATCACCAATTTCATCTTTACTTTCGATATCAATCTCTATACGTCTATCGTTACCAACCTGTCGAATTGCTTTTATGAAGCCTCCCTCAAGGTGTTTACGGAAAACTCTTGCAAACATTGGTGGTGTAAATGGATTGTCGTATTTCTTAGTAGTTAATTGTAAACGAGAGAAACTAGGATGAATCGATAGAAGTAGTTGATGATTTTTACGATTTTGTCTAACTACAATAATTATTGTGTCATTTTCTGGTTGATTTATTTTATGAATTCGGCCTGAGACTAAACCCTGTAATGATTCAATCATTTTTTTAGTAAATAAGCCATCATATGCCATAATTATCTGCCACCTTATACTTTTTCATTCATCATATTGTAACATGCGTAAAGTGAGAGGTCATGATTAAAGACTGTAAATTATTTTAAAGTTGAATATTCTTAATTTTTAAAGCAATTTATAAAGGTGAAATGAAGTGCATAAAAATTTTAAAAATATGACGAAATAAGATGAATTTGACTCTATAACAAAGTACGGCTATACATATATCGTAGCAATATGATATTATATTTAAATAATAGAAGAATAGCTTAGAGAGGTCGTAAGGCATGGATAAGGAAAAAGGACTGTTAATTGTTCTTTCAGGCCCTTCAGGTGTTGGAAAGGGAACTGTTAGAAAAAAGATATTTGAAGACCCAACTACTTCATATAAGTATTCTATATCAATGACAACACGTCATATGCGTGAAGGTGAAATTGATGGTGTAGATTACTTCTTCAAAACAAAGGAAGAATTTGAGGCGTTAATTAAAGATGACCAGTTTATTGAGTATGCACAATATGTAGGTAATTATTATGGTACACCTGTACAATATGTAAAGGATACTATGGAAGAAGGTCATGACGTCTTTTTAGAAATCGAAGTTGAAGGTGCTAAGCAAGTAAGAAAGAAATTTCCAGATGCTTTGTTCATATTTTTAGCGCCTCCAAGTTTAGATGACTTGAGAGAACGTCTTGTTGGTAGAGGAACTGAATCAGATGAAAAGATTCAAAGCCGTGTGAACGAGGCGCGAAAAGAAGTAGAAATGATGAATTTATACGACTACGTTGTAGTTAACGACGAGGTTGAACTCGCTAAGAATCGAATTCAGTCAATTGTTGAAGCTGAGCATTTAAAAAGAGAGCGAATCGAAGCTAAATATAGAAAAATGTTACTGGAGGTCAAAAAATAATGTTAAATCCACCGTTAAACCAACTTACTGCAAAGGTGAATTCAAAATATCTTATTGCCACTACGGCGGCTAAAAGAGCACGTGAATTAGATGAAAGACGCGAAACAGCGCTTTTAGATAAGTACCAATCAGCTAAACCTGTTGGAAAAGCTTTAGAAGAAATTGCTGATGGTAAAATAGAACCTGTTGTACCGAAAGAATATTTAGGATAAAGTTTTATTTATATTGGTAGAGCCTGGGACATAAAAATTGTCCTAGGTTTTTTAATTACTAGTAACATACAAAATAGTTGAATAGCGCTTAAAACAAGCTTGAAATCTGACTAAAATTCTTTGTCCAACTTGAAAGTTACATTTAGTAATAGTCACTTTTTTAATTTAATGATTAATTTGTGTATAATAATTATAAATATGTCGTCAATGAATCTGAAACATAAATGACTAGTTTTAGCCATTAAATCTCTTCGCAGTAGATTGACTACCCTGAAAATATACTTAAAATAAAACGTGTCAGGGTCTGAGTTTCTGTTATGAAAATTTTGTTAGATTCTCTATTTAAGGTCATATTGCGACAGGGTGGGATAATGAATTTATTATGAATTCTATTCCGCTCTCTTTTTACGAAGGATGCGCTTTTGCATAGCCAAAGTTGCCTTTAAATTTGATAATTAATAGATAACACATAACTAAATTATTCCGTTCCATTTCTAATTTAGGCGTATCGATAAAGTATTAAAGGAGAATATAAATAATGAAACATATTTTATTAGCTGTTACAGGCGGTATCGCAGCATATAAAGCAATTGATTTAACAAGTAAATTAATACAATCCGGCTATGAAGTAAGAGTTATGCTATCTGATCATGCTCAAGAGTTTGTTACTCCACTAGCTTTTCAAGCAATCAGTAGAAATCCTGTTTACACAAATACATTTAAAGAAGAAAATCCTGAAGAGATTCAACATGTATCATTAGGAGACTGGGCAGATGCGATTATAGTCGCGCCAGCAACTGCTAATACTATCGCAAAATTAAGTGTTGGAATTGCTGATGATTTAATTACTTCTACATTACTTGCTACAACAACACCAAAATTCGTTGCACCCGCAATGAATGTAAATATGTATAACAATCCGCGTACTAAGCATAATATGAAAGTGCTAAGTCAAGACGGATATTATTTTATTGAACCTGGTAGTGGCTATTTAGCATGCGGTTATGTAGCAAAAGGGCGAATGGAAGAACCCATGCAAATCCTATCTGTTATTAATAAATTTTTTACTCAACAGGAGAATGTTGTAAAAAGCTCTTTTTCCGGAAAGCACGCATTAGTTACCGCTGGACCTACAGTTGAAGTTATTGATCCAGTTCGATACGTATCAAATCGTTCATCAGGAAAAATGGGATATGCTATAGCTGAAGCATTACGAGATAAGGGGGCAATCGTAACTTTAATTAGTGGTCCTACCCACTTATCTCTACCTGAAGGGATTAATGTTGTTAAAGTTGAGAGTGCAGAGGATATGTTTCAAGCTGTAACCGAACGCTTTGCGAAACAAGATATAGTGATTAAAGCAGCGGCGGTGTCTGACTATACACCAATGGACATACTTGAACATAAATTAAAAAAACAAGAAGGAGGATTATCTGTTCAATTTAAGCGTACTAAGGATATTTTAAAATACTTAGGAGAAAATAAAACGCACCAATATCTTGTTGGTTTTGCTGCTGAAACACAAAATATTGAACAGTATGCTCTAGACAAACTCAAAAGAAAAAATGCAGATGTTATCATTTCGAACAATGTAGGTGATACATCAATAGGCTTTAGTTCAGATGACAATGAATTAACTATGCATTTTAAAAATAATGAAAAAGTAAATATTAAGAAAGGGAAAAAATCAGCTTTAGCACATCAAATTATAGAAATTTTAGAAACTAGGTGGCAGTAATGATTGCAAAAGTAATTGTTGATATTCCGTCGAAAAGTGTCGATTTTAAATTTGATTATATTGTTCCTAAAAATTTAGAACGTGTGATTCAAATAGGCGTTCGTGTTGTGGTACCTTTTGGTCCTAGAACTATACAAGGATACGTCATGAATATTCAACAAGAACCAGATGGAAATATGGATATATCAAAACTAAAAGAAATAAAAGAAGTGCGTGATATTAAACCTGAATTAACATCCGAACTGATTCAATTAAGCGAATGGATGAGCCATTATCATGTGATGAAACGTATTTCTGTTTTAGAAGCGATGTTGCCAAGTGCCATTAAAGCAAAGTATAAGAAAGCTTTTTCAATCATCGATACAAAAAATATATCTTCAAAAACCAGAGCGCTATTTAACAATGACGGTTATTACTTATATAAAGAAGCTCAGCAAAACAATGATTTAGAAGAAATGTTGACTTTGTTAAATCAAGGATTGATTGAAGAGATCACGATACTTTCTCAAAACACAAAAAAGAAAACTCAAAAAGCTGTTGGCGTAGTTAATACGTTGAATGGTGATGAAGTACTTGCAAAACTCGAGAAATATACAAAACAATATGATTTGTATGCATTTTTATTAGAAGAGTCTCATCGAACAGTGTTTTTAAAAGAAATCAATGATATGGGTTTCTCTCACTCGAGTTTAGATTCTTTAATCAAAAAAGGTTATATTGAAAAATATACCGCCGAGGTTTTTAGAGATCCTTATGCAAATCGTATATTTGAACAAGAACAAAAGAGGATATTAACTAAAGAACAGCAAGATGCATTTGAAGCTATTAAACATTATATTCATGATGAAAAAGAAAGAACATTTTTATTACACGGAGTCACAGGTTCAGGTAAAACCGAAGTCTATCTTCAAACAATAGAGGAAGTTCTTAATAAAGGTAAAGAAGCCATGATGTTAGTGCCGGAAATCGCCTTAACACCTCAGATGGTGCTAAGATTTAAACGTCGATTTGGAGATGATGTAGCGGTATTACATTCCGGACTTTCAAAAGGTGAACGTTATGATGAGTGGCAAAAAATTAGAGACGGTCGAGCTCGAGTGAGTGTAGGTGCTCGTTCAAGTATTTTCGCACCGTTTAAAAATTTAGGCATCATTATTATTGATGAAGAACATGAATCTACATATAAACAAGAAGATTATCCCAGATATCATGCGCGTGATATTGCACAATGGAGAAGTCAATTTCATCATTGTCCTGTCGTTTTAGGTAGCGCAACACCTAGCCTTGAATCATATGCTAGAGCAGAAAAAAATGTTTATGAATTGTTGTCATTGCCACATAGAGTCAATCAACAAGCGTTACCGCATATTGATATTATAGATATGAGAGAAGAATTGAGTGAAGGTAACCGTTCCATGTTTTCTATAGCACTAAGACAAGCGATACAAGAACGGTTGGATAAAAAAGAACAAATAGTACTATTCTTAAATAGAAGGGGATATGCTTCATTTATGTTATGCAGAGATTGTGGATACGTTCCCCAATGTCCCCATTGTGATATTTCGTTAACATATCATAAAACAACCGATCAATTAAAATGTCATTACTGTGGTTATCAAGAAAATCCACCTTCTCGATGTCCAAATTGTGAAAGTGATCATATCAGACAAGTCGGAACTGGAACGCAACGTGTAGAAGAATTATTACAACAAGAATTCCCTCAAGCTCGTATTATAAGGATGGATGTTGATACAACTTCAAGAAAAGGTGCACATGAGAAATTGTTAAATGACTTTGAAGCAGGAAAAGGAGATATCTTATTAGGTACGCAAATGATTGCTAAAGGTTTGGATTATCCTAACATTACTCTAGTTGGTGTGCTCAATGCTGACACTATGTTAAATTTACCTGACTTTCGTGCCAGTGAACGAACATACCAACTTTTAACTCAGGTATCTGGACGCGCAGGTCGTCATGAAAAAGAAGGACAAGTTATCATACAAACGTACAATCCTGATCATTATTCAATAAAGGATGTGAAATTAAACGATTATCTTTCTTTTTATCAAAAAGAAATGAATTATCGAAAATTAGGAAAATATCCACCTTACTATTTTTTGATTAACTTTACCATTTCACATACAGATATAAAAAAGGTCATGGTGGCTTCTAAGCATATTCATCAAATTTTAGTGCAGCACTTAAGTGAAAAAGCATTCGTGCTAGGTCCTTCACCAGCAGCACTAGCAAGAATTAATAATGAATATCGTTTTCAAATACTAGTAAAATATAAGAGTGAGCCTCAATTACATCAAGCGTTACAATATTTAGATGATTATTATCATGATCAATATGTAAAGGATAAACTATCATTAAAAATTGATATTAATCCACAAATGATGATGTGAATGAAGTGTCAAACATCAAAAAGCCTCAAAATCCATCACTTTAGATGTTTTTTGAGGCTGTTCTTATAAATCAAACTAAGTGCACCATATGGATATTCAATTGATTTACATTCTGACATTCCCGTTAGCATCGGCAGGTTTGAATAATGTTAAAACTGCACTAATAATTGCTAACACATGCGGGATAGCAGTCCAACAAAATAGAATATGCAATAATCCTTGAATTGGTTTGCCAGCATAAAATTTATGGATGCCAAAACTACCAAGAAAGACTGCTAATAAAATATAAATGACTTTATTAACTTCCATTTATATCAACTCCTTTAGCATAATGCTTTATATATCTTACATTTCTTATTTTATAATTTAATCAAAATTAAGCAATTGTTTTACTTTATAACTTTGATATTTCATTCTAAAGTATGAGGTGAACGAAGAGGAGATAAAGATATAAGCTTACTTTGAAAGGTCGCAATTTCATACTAAGTAAGTTATAATGATATGATGAATTTTAATGAGGAGCCTAAGTGATGACTGTAAAGAAATTAGTAAAATCAACACATCCTATTTTGAATAAAACGATTCAACCTGTAAGCACGTATGATCAAAAACTAAAAGTGTTATTGGAAGATTTGGAAGATACATTATATCATGAGGAAGCCGCTGCAATTAGTGCACCTCAAATTGGAGTAGATCAAAGTGTTGCACTCATCGATATGGAACAAGAAGGGTTATTACAACTTATTAATCCTGTCGTTAAAAGTCAATCTCAAGAGACTGTTTCTGACTTAGAAGGCTCAATCAGTTTACCTCATATATATGGAGAAGTTAAACGTAGCAAAATGATCACTGTACAAAGCTATGATATCAATGGAAATGCAGTTGAATTAACTGCATATGATGATATCGCACGCATGATTTTACATATGATTGATCATCTTAATGGAATTCAATTTACCAAAAGAGCACATCATATATTAAATGAAACTGAAGTGGAGGCGTATTTTGACAATGAGTAAAATCATTTTTATGGGAACACCTGATTTTTCAACGAAAGTTTTAGAGATGTTAATTGCTGAGCATGAAGTTATCGCTGTAGTGACACAACCTGATAGACCAGTAGGACGTAAGAAAGTGATGACACCACCACCAGTAAAAAGAGTAGCTACAAAGCATCAAATACCGGTATACCAGCCTGAAAAACTTAAAGATTCTCAAGAATTAGACGTGTTACTTTCTTTAGAATCAGATTTAATAGTAACGGCTGCGTTCGGTCAACTATTACCAGAGTCCTTACTCAATGCACCTAAATTAGGAGCTATTAACGTCCATGCATCATTGTTACCTAAGTATAGAGGAGGAGCACCTATACATCAGGCTATCATTGATGGTGAGGAAGAAACTGGAATCACGATTATGTATATGGTTAAAAAACTTGATGCAGGTAATATCATCTCGCAACAATCAATTCGTATTGAAGAAGAAGATAATGTTGGTACAATGCATGATAAATTAAGCTTTTTAGGTGCCGAATTATTAAAGAAGACACTTCCTAGTATCATTGATAATACCAATGACAGCATCCCCCAAGATGATGCACTTGCAACATTTGCATCTAATATTCGTCGTGAAGACGAGAGAATTGATTGGAATATGAGTGCACAAGCAATTCATAACCATATTAGAGGACTATCTCCTTGGCCAGTAGCTTATACAACTATGAACGAAAAGAATCTCAAATTATTTAGCGCTTTCATTGTGAAAGGGAAAAAAGGTAATCCAGGAACAATTATTGAAGCTACTAAGCATGAACTCATCATAGCTACTGGTTCTGATGATGCGATCGCACTTACTGAGATTCAACCTGCAGGAAAAAAACGCATGAAAGTTACTGATTATTTAAGTGGTGTACAAGAGTCGTTAGTTGGGAAAGTTCTATTATGATGAAATCAGTGCGAACATATGCATTAGAAACAATCAATGACGTCTTAAATAAAGGTGCTTATAGTAATTTAAAAATTAATGAGGTTCTATCTACAAATAACATTAATACAGTAGATAAAAATTTGTTCACAGAATTAGTATATGGAACACTAAAAAGAAAATACACGTTAGATTATCTACTTAAGCCTTTTATCAAAACTAAAATCAAATCATGGGTACGACAATTACTGTGGATGAGTTTATATCAATATTTATATTTAGATAAAATACCTAACCATGCTATTATTCATGAAGCGGTAGATATAGCAAAGAAACGCGGTGGCTATCACACAGGGAATATAGTCAATGGTATATTACGAACAGTAATGCGCACTGAATTACCAAGCTTTGAAGATATAGATGATACTAAAAAAAGAATTGCAATTCAATACAGTCTTCCCAAATGGATTGTTGATCATTGGGTGACGCATTTTGGAATAGAAAAAACTGAAAACATTGCACAATCTTTTTTAGAGCCTGTAGCTACAACCGTGCGTGCCAATATATCTCGTGGTTCTATTGATTCAATTATCTCTAAGTTAGAACAGGAAGGTTACCATGTTAAAAAAGACGATATGTTACCATTTTGTCTTCATATATCAGGCTTGCCTGTGGTTAATTCAAACGCTTTTAAAGAAGGTTATATCTCTATTCAAGATAAAAGTTCAATGATGGTAGCTTATGTAATGAACCTAGGGCGTGATGACAAAGTTTTAGATGCGTGTAGCGCACCTGGTGGTAAAGCTTGTCATATGGCAGAAATTCTGTCACCAGAAGGTCACATCGATGCAACAGATATTCATGAACATAAAATAAATCTTATTAAACAAAATATTAAAAAATTGAAATTGAATAATATCAAGGCTTTTCAACATGATGCCACAGAAGTATACGATAAAATGTATGATAAGATTCTTGTTGATGCACCGTGTAGTGGTTTAGGTGTTCTTAGACACAAACCTGAAATTAAATATAGTCAATCACAAAATAGTATTAAGTCTTTAGTAGAATTACAATTACAAATTTTAGAAAATGTTAAAGATAATATTAAACCTGGTGGTACAATAGTGTATTCAACATGTACAATAGAACAAATGGAAAACGAAAATGTCATCTATACTTTTTTAAAGAGACATAAAGATTTTGAATTTGAACCAATCCAAAATCCAGTAACTGGTGAACAAGTTAAAACGTTACAGATACTTCCACAAGATTTTAATTCTGATGGATTCTTTATTAGCAAGATAAAAAGAAAGGAAAGTTAGAAATGATAACTGCAGAAAAAAAGAAGAAAAACAAATTCTTGCCTAATTTCGAAAAACAATCAATCTACTCCTTAAGGTATGACGAGATGCAACAATGGCTTATTGATCATGGACAACAAAAATTTAGAGCAAAACAAATTTTTGAATGGTTATACCAAAAGCGTGTAAATACTATTGATGAAATGACTAACCTGTCTAAAGAGTTACGTCAAATTCTTAAAGATCATTTTGCAATGACGACATTGACCACTGTTGTTAAACAAGAAAGCAAAGATGGAACAATCAAGTTTTTATTTGAATTACAAGATGGTTATACTATTGAAACTGTTTTAATGAGACATGAATATGGAAATTCTGTCTGTGTTACAACACAAGTAGGATGTAGAATTGGTTGTACGTTTTGTGCTTCTACTTTGGGCGGATTAAAGCGTAATTTAGAAGCAGGAGAGATTGTCTCCCAAGTATTAACTGTACAAAAGGCACTAGACGAAACGAATGAGCGTGTATCACAAATTGTCATTATGGGCATAGGTGAACCTTTCGAGAATTACGATGAAATGATGGATTTCTTAAGAATTGTTAATGATGATAACAGTTTAAATATTGGTGCACGTCATATTACTGTATCTACATCAGGAATTATTCCAAGAATTTATGATTTTGCCGAAGAAGATATACAAATAAATTTTGCTGTGAGTCTTCATGGCGCTAAAGACGAAATAAGATCAAGATTAATGCCTATCAATCGTGCTTATAATGTTGATAAGTTAATGGAAGCTATTCGTTATTATCAAGAAAAGACAAATCGCCGTGTTACTTTTGAATATGGATTATTTGGTGGTGTTAATGACCAACTTGAACATGCGAGGGATTTGGCACATTTAATTAAGGATCTCAATTGCCACGTTAATTTAATACCAGTTAACCATGTCCCTGAAAGAAATTATGTAAAGACACCAAAAGATGATATTTTTAAATTCGAGAAGGAATTAAAGAGATTAGGAATTAATGCTACAATTAGACGTGAGCAAGGGTCAGATATTGATGCTGCATGTGGACAATTAAGAGCGAAGGAACGACAAGTAGAAACGAGGTAAAGACATATGTTAAACGCACAATTTTTCACTGATACTGGGCAACATCGTGAGAAAAACGAGGACGCTGGCGGTATATTTTACAATCAAACACAGCAACAAATGCTAGTATTATGCGATGGCATGGGTGGACATCAAGCTGGAGAAATAGCTAGTCAGTTTGTCACTTATGAACTTCAAAAGCGTTTTGAAGAAGAAAATCTAATTGAAATAAATCGTGCTGAATCGTGGTTGCGTTCGAACATTAAAGAAATCAATTTTCAGCTGTACAACTATGCTCAAGAAAATGAAGAGTACAGAGGTATGGGTACAACGCTCGTTTGTGCCATCATTTATGATAAACAAGTTGTTGTAGCAAATGTAGGAGATTCGCGCGCTTATGTAATTAATCAGAGACAGATGGATCAAATTACGAGCGACCATTCATTTGTTAATCACTTAGTAATGACGGGGCAAATTACTAAAGATGAAGCATTTCATCATCCACAACGTAATATTATTACTAAAGTCATGGGAACAGATAAACGTGTTTCTCCAGATTTGTTTATCAAGAGAACTCATTTTTATGATTATCTTCTTTTGAACTCTGACGGACTTACTGATTATGTCAGAGATTATGAAATCCAAGAATTACTAAGTTCAAATAGTTCATTAGACGTACATGGTAATGAGTTATTGGACTTAGCGCTTGCTCATGATTCAAAAGATAATGTCAGCTTTATCCTTTTAAAGTTAGAAGGTGATAAAGTATGATAGGTAAAGTCATAAATGAACGCTATACTATAACCGATAAACTCGGTGGTGGTGGGATGAGTATTGTCTACTTAGCTGAAGATTCAATACTTAACAGAAAAGTTGCTATTAAAGCGATTTCGATTCCTCCAAGTGAAAAAGAAGAGACATTTAAACGTTTTGAAAGAGAAGTACATAATTCTTCTCAACTTTCTCATGAGAATATAGTCAGTATGATTGATGTAGATGAGGAAGATGATTGTTTTTATATTGTTATGGAATACATAGAAGGTCCTACTTTAGCGGAATATATACACAGTCATGGTCCACTTAGTGTAGAAACTGCTATTCAGTTTACAGAACAAATTTTGAGTGGAATCAAACATGCGCATGACATGAGAATTGTTCATCGAGATATTAAACCACAGAATATATTAATTGATAAGAATAAAAAATTACAAATTTTTGATTTTGGTATTGCTAAAGCATTGAGTGAAACGTCGCTGACTCAAACGAATCATGTTCTAGGAACCGTTCAATATTTATCACCTGAACAGGCTAAAGGCGAAGCTACTGATGAAAGTACTGACATATATTCAATTGGTATTGTATTATATGAGATGTTAGTTGGAGAGCCACCATTCAATGGAGAGACTGCAGTGAGTATTGCTATAAAGCATATTCAAGATAGCATCCCAAATATTACAACGGATAAAAGAGATGATGTACCTCAATCATTGAGTAATGTCCTTTTACGTGCAACAGAGAAAGATAAATATCATCGCTATCATACTGTTCAAGAAATGTGTGACGATTTAACAAGTGCGTTACATGAGAATCGTTTGAATGAAGAAAAATACGAACTAGATAAAACTAAAACTGTACCACTCACTAAAGATGATTTGAATCATAAAATCTATGATGAACAAAATCAAAATGACCTTAATAAAACCATGCAAATACCTATTGTTAATGATTCAATAAAACAACAAGAATTTCAATCGTCTGAACCACGTTATTATCAAAAAAGCGACAAAAAACGTTCTAAAATGAAAATTGCAATTTTATCAATCATTTTTGTAATATTATTAATTGGTTTATTTTCTTTTGTAGCTATGGCTGTTTTTGGAAATAAATATGAAGAAATGCCTGATCTTAAAGGGAAAACTGAAAAACAAGCTGAAAAGGTATTAGATAGTCATCACCTAAAAGTAGGTGACATATCAAGAAATTATAGTGATAAATATCCTGAAAACCAAATTATTAAAACAAATCCAGATAGTGGAGAACGCGTCGAACAAGGGGATAGAGTTGATATCGTTCTATCCAAAGGACCAGAGAAGGTTAAGATGCCAAATGTTTTAGGTATGTCGAAAAATGATGCGCTAAAAAAATTAAAGGCTATCGGATTTAAAGATATTCACGTTGAGCAAGCTTATAGTCAAACATATGAAAAAGGATTAATTTCTGAACAAAGTGTTGTAGCTAATAGTGAAGTTTCCGTTAATAATCATCATATTACAATTTATGAATCATTAGGTGTTCGACAAGTATATGTCAACAATTATGAAAATAAGTCATATGAGTCAGCAAAAAAAGAACTTGAAGATAAAGGATTTAAAGTTCAAGTGACAAAAGAAAACAACGATGATGTCGAAAAAGGTAATGTCATTTCTCAATCTCCAAAGGATAAAACTGTTGATGAAGGTTCTACTATACTATTAGTAGTTTCTAAAGGAGAAAAGTCTGATGAAGATGATGAGGAGGACAAGGATACAACGACTAAAAATGAGACTGTTAAAGTACCGTATACCGGTAAAAAAAATAAAAGTCAAAAAGTAGAAGTATTTATTCGTGATATTGATAACAAAGGTGATTCAGCAGTTCAAACGTTTAATATTAAAAGTGATAAGACAATTAATATTCCTTTAAAAATTAAAAAAGGAAGTGACGCTGGCTACACCATAAGAGTTGATAATAAAATTGTAGCTGATAAAGATGTGAGCTATGATGGCTAAATGAGTAACAACTAATGGGAAGTAGATAATAAATTTGTAGTGTAACTTTTCAATGATGATTATAATAGAGATAATTTTGAATGATTATCTAATTAAAATGAAAAAATTCTTAAAAAAGATGAAGAGTCTGTACATATGAATACATATGTTGCAGGCTCGTTTTATTAATGTGAGACAATTTGTCTTTAAAAATTTA
>NZ_JBRIKK010000022.1:0-38866 GCF_052976705.1 Staphylococcus sp. MSU001 | reverse complement strand
CATTATATTGCCTGGCAACGTCCTACTCTAGCGGAACGTCAGTCCGACTACCATCGGCGCTAAGGAGCTTAACTTCTGTGTTCGGCATGGGAACAGGTGTGACCTCCTTGCCATTGTCACCAGACAAAATTAACTTACTTAATTAATGATACACACTTTTAAAAGCTAATGCAACAGTTAATTTTACACTTTGTTAAAATTTTCTTTGCAATTGCATAACATATCGTTCTCGTTTTTGACGACTTTTATATGTTACTTCACTTATCAATATATGTCAACACTTTTTATGCTATTTTGATATTTTTTGTATCAAATAGAGAAATTCTCTCTTTTCACTTCAAACATTCTAGCATATATTAGTTTTGATTGCTATATGACTATTTTAGCAATTTTGTTATATAATCCTCTATTTATAACTTTATACATCTTTCTCCTTATATGTATTCTTAATCGAGTTTAATCCGTAACTTTTCACGGGTATAATTTCAAGCTAGAAAAATAGGCGCTGCCTTTAAATATTAAGAAGGCAGCGCCAAAACATAATCAATACAATTAAATTTGTAAACATTATGATGGTTTGTAATTTTAAACAATTATCACTAATATAATCTATTTTTGTCTCATGTATGGGAATAGTAATACGTCTCTAATTGACGGTGAATCAGTTAATAGCATTACTAATCTGTCGATACCGATACCTAGACCACCAGTTGGAGGCATTCCGTACTCTAATGCTTCGATGTAATCTTCATCCATATCATGCGCTTCATCATTTCCTTGTTCTTTTTCAACAAGTTGCGCTTCAAAACGTTGACGTTGATCAATCGGGTCGTTTAATTCCGTGAAGGCATTTGCATGCTCTCTTCCTACAATAAATAATTCAAAACGATCAGTAAATCTTTCATCATTTGGATTTTTCTTTGCTAACGGTGAAATTTCAATAGGGTGTCCATAAATAAACGTTGGTTGAATAAGTGTTTCTTCAACTTTCTGTTCAAAAAATTCATTTAATATATGGCCATATTTCATATTTTCAGTAATTTC
Organism: Staphylococcus sp. MSU001; assembly: GCF_052976705.1. NCBI lineage: Bacteria > Bacillati > Bacillota > Bacilli > Caryophanales > Staphylococcaceae > Staphylococcus > Staphylococcus sp. MSU001. The sequence continues at coordinate 37,822 of NZ_JBRIKK010000022.1, read as the reverse complement.
AATATCATGTTCTTTTGCTAATCTAATCGCTTCTTCATCAGAATTAATATTATAAAAATCTACACCGGTAGCTTCTTTAACAGCATCAACAATGTGAAGTCGTTTCCATGAAGATTCTAAGTCAATTTCTTCACCATTATATTGTACTTTAGCTGACCCAAAAACTTCTTGAGCAATATGTCTGACCATATTTTCAGTTAAATCCATTATATCATGATAATCAGCATAAGCTTCATACAATTCAATCATTGTAAATTCAGGGTTATGTCTTGTAGACACACCTTCATTACGAAAGACTCTGCCTATTTCGTAGACTTTTTCAAGACCTCCGACAATTAATCTTTTCAAATGTAGTTCTATAGCTATACGCATATAAAGAGTAGCATCTAAAGCGTTATGATGCGTAACAAATGGTCGTGCAGCAGCACCTCCAGCAATTTGGTGCATCATTGGTGTTTCTACTTCCAAGAATCCTTGTTTATTTAAATAGTTTCTCATTTCTTGAATTATTTTACTACGATTAATAAACGTTTGCGTACTATCTTCATTTGTAATTAAATCTAAATAACGTTGTCGATATCTTTGTTCTATGTCTTGTAAACCATGGAACTTATCAGGTAAAGGTCGTAATGATTTGGATAGTAAAGTAAACGACTTAGCTTTGACAGAAATCTCGCCCGTATTAGTTTTAAACATGACACCTTCAACACCTATAATGTCACCTAAGTCAGCCATTTTCCAAATGTTAAATTGATCATCTCCAACTTGATCTTTTCTTACATAAATTTGAATTTGGCCTTTCAAGTCTTGAATATGTGCAAATCCCGCTTTACCTTTACCACGTTTAGTCATAAGACGACCTGCAATTGACACGTGGCTTTCGTCTTCTTTTTCATGCAATTCTTCCTTAGAGAATTGGTCCCACTGTTCTTTTAACTCACTTGAAGTAGATGAGCGATCGAATCGATGACCAAAAGGATCAATCCCTAAATCAATTAATTCTTGTAATTTTTGACGACGAACTTGCATTTGGTCGTTCATTTCTTCTGACATAAAATTCTCTCCTTTGAACTTTGATTTATCAATTTATTGTTCCATGTCTTTCTGTTGAAAACTTTAGGAGCTATATATTGTTTCCCAATCAGTTTTAATTTATATTTAAGCCTTTCATTATTTCCTTCTTATCTTCATATGTATTGTTATTCCATGAAGGTTGATATTGCATCTAATCAAAGCAAATATGCTCATTTTATTATTCTACAAGACCATCAAAATGTAATAAAGTAATTTATATTTTCATCGAATAGTTGCAAGCTTTATAAACTTATTGATTAGCAATATATGAATTTCTTTCTTTAAAAGTTTCATTTAAGTTTTAAAACCATATTACTATACTTTATTAATCCTTATATTTTTTCACGCTATTATCAGTTACTACTAGTTGCCCGATACTTTTATTAGAGATCGGTTCTATTTGATTAGTAGCTATATCATTTAATGGGATAAGAACAAACGAACGTTCTTTCATTCTAGGGTGCGGCACCGATAAATTATCTTGTTCAATAATTTGATCACCAAACAACAGTATATCTACATCTAAAGTTCTAGGCCCCCAACGTATTTCTCTTTTACGATGAAGTTGTTGTTCCGTTGCTAAACAACATTTTAACAAAGATTGTGGATTCAATTCAGTTTCTATCTCAATGCACAAGTTTAAGAATTTCGGTTGATTAGTATATCCCACTGGTTCAGTCTCATAAATATGAGAAACTTGCGTTACTTGAATACCTTGATAAGCATGAAGTATTTTAATAGCCTCATTGAGTTGTAGTTCTCTATTTCCAATATTGCTCCCTAATCCTAAATAAGCTTTAACCATTTAGTCATTCTCCCTCACTATTTCAATCCCAACACCATCGTAATGACCAGGAATAGGTGGGTTTTCTTTAGTGATTCTAACTTTCGTTTCCATTACACGATTATAGTGTGAATTTATATGTTTTGCAATACGTTCAGCCAGATGCTCAATTAAGCATGAACGTGGACCTTCAACAATAGACTTTACATCTTTATAAACCTCTCCATAATTTACAGTATCTTTTACATCATCTGATTGACCTGCATAACTAAGATCAACCTTTAAAGTGATATCAACAACAAAAATTTGTCCAATATCGTTTTCTGCAGCTAAAACTCCATGATAACCATAAAAACGCATTCCATTAAGAAAGATGATGTCGTTCATATTCATTCTCCTTTAGAAAATCCATACTTTGGGCTAGTCGCGTATTTAATAATACATTATGAACTCGAACCCCACGAACGCCTTTCATTATACCATAAGCCGTTGTAGCTGCAGTTGCCTCGTCTCTATCCGAAGGAGAAGATTCTTGATTCATCATTTCTTTAATGTATCTTTTTCGACTTGTTGCAAGTAAAACTGGATAGTCGGTCGCTACCAATTCATCTAATCTTGCCATTACCTCATTTTCTTCTTCTCGTGTTTTAGCAAAACCTATTCCAGGATCTAACCAAATTTTATTATGTGGTATACCGGCCAATTCAGCCTTATTCGCTTGTGCAATTAATGATACAAGCATCTCTTCAACAACAGGTTCATCTCTATAACCATCACCATTATGCATAAGTACAATTTCAGCACCGTACTTAGATACCACATTAAACATATTCGAATCAAATAGGCCTGCCCACTGATCATTAATCATTGAAACACCAAGTTTAAGACAAGCTTCTGCAACTTCACTTCGAAATGTATCAACCGAAATTTGCACATCATATTTAACGATAGACTCAACCACAGGTAATACACGATTCATCTCTTCTTTAAGCGATACTTCTTTATGACCTGGTCGTGTTGAGATACCTCCAACGTCTATAATGTCTACACCCTCATCTATCATCTCTTTAGCACGCTTCACAGCTTGATCAACTGAGTTGTACTGTCCTCCGTCAGAAAATGAGTCAGGTGTCACATTTAATATCCCCATTATTTTTGTTTTAATCATAATTTCACCTTTTTCAATAACAAAATCTTAAATCTTTTTTAATTTTCAATAATAACTACATTACTAAACACATCTGCTACTTCATGATATCATTCATTTCAATATGTTTTGAGTATATATTATCGTCATATTAAAAAAGGTAGCTTATCTTATATAGAAGCTACAATATTGATTAGTCTAATTAAATAAAAAAACGAAGATTTATTTTATAAAAAGTTGAAAAATCAACGTGAAATACACGCTATTTTAAAACTTTAGAAACAAATCTTCGTCCAAAATGATTTTTAGATTAGTTTTTAATTATCAAATGAATATAATGGTGTTGATAAGTAACGTTCTCCATTACTTGGTAATACTGTTACAACTGTTTTACCTTTACCTAATTCTTTTGCTTTTTGAATAGCAGCATATATTGCAGCACCAGATGAAATACCTGCTAATATACCTTCTTCTCTAGCCACACGACGTGCCATATCCATAGCAGTATCATTACCTACTTTGATGATGCTATCATAAACTTCTGTATTTAAAGTGTCAGGTACGAAACCTGCTCCCAATCCTTGTAATTTATGAGGGCCTGGTTCACCACCGCTTAATACTGGAGAAGCTTCAGGTTCAATAGCTACAATTTCCACATTTGGATATTCTTTCTTCAATACTTTACCAACACCAGATAACGTACCACCAGTTCCTACACCAGCTAAAAATGCATCAATTTGTCGACCTTCAAATTGTTCAACTAGTTCTGGTCCAGTTGTAAGTTCATGAATTTCAGGGTTTGCTGGATTTTCGAATTGTTGTGGTTCAAAATAGCCGTGCTCTTCTTTTAATTCTTTAGCTTTTTTTATAGCACCTTTCATAGCTTCTGAACCTGGTGTTAATACTAGCTCAGCACCATAAGCTTTTAATAAATTACGGCGCTCTTGACTCATTGTTTCAGGCATTGTAAAAACTGCTTTGTATCCCTTGGCAGCACATACAAACGCTAGACCAATACCAGTGTTACCACTCGTAGGCTCAACGATTGTATCACCAGGTTTAATTTTCCCTTCACGTTCAGCTTTTTCAATCATCGCTAAAGCGATACGATCTTTTACTGAACCACCTGGGTTTTGATATTCTAATTTAACGTAAATATCAGCTGCATCATCATCAACAACGTTTCTTAATTTGACTACAGGTGTATTCCCAATAATTTGTGTAACATAATCTACAGGTTTTTGTGCCATCCAAAACACTCCTTTAAGTTTTACAATTTATCAATGCTTAGTTTTTCTATCGGATATAACCTTATTCTATCAGAATTTTCTAAAAAGACAAACCGTATAGTCTTACTATAAATAAAACTATATACTACTTTAGTCTTTACTATAAGACATTGCCTACAAAAGACTAAGTTAAACGTAAAAAAAGATAGTCGAACGAAGGTGAGGACAACAAATAATCCTCTATTTCGACGACTTCTACATTACTCTACGACAATCTTCTATTAAAATTGAGCGCACAACTTTTAAAATTTATTATCTAGTTTTTTTATAAATAATATTAACTCATCATTTCTTGAGCTATTTCATTGTTTCTAATAAATCTTCTAATTCACTTTCACTATACTGATATTTATTACCACAGAAGTGACATACAGCTTCAGCTCCATGATCCTCTTTAATCATGCTATGAATTTCTGCCTCTCCTAAACCTTTAATAGCATTTAAAAATTTTTCATGACTACAATTACATTCAAATTGCGCTGATGTTGAATTTAAAATTTGAACGTTACCTTCACCTAAAATTTCATTTAATATTCCTTCAGGTGTAAGTCCTTGCTCAATTAATTTTGATACAGGTTGCATTTGACTAATGGCTTCTTCTAGTTTAGTCACTGTTTCATCAGTAGCACCTGGCATAACTTGAATAATAAATCCTCCAGCTGCTTTGATTGAGTTGTCTGGATTAACTAATACACCTAACCCTACTGATGATGGTGTTTGTTCACTTGTGGCATAGTAGTATGTGAAATCATCTCCTAGCTCACCTGATACTATTGGACTCGCACCAGAAAAGTAGTCTTTCATTCCAACATCTTTAACAACCTGAATAGAACCATCAGTACCGACTGCTCGTCGTACATCCAATTTACCTTGATCGTTGAGTGGAAAATGCGTTTGTGGATGGTCTACATATGCACGAACATTTCCTTGAGCATCTGCGTCAGCTATAATTCTGCCAATTGGGCCTTTGCCATCAACAGTAACTGTTAGCTTTTGATTTCCTTTTAACATTGCACCCATCATAACAGTAGCTGTCATAGTTCTTCCCATAGCAGCAGAAGCAGTAGGCCATGTATAATGACGTGTTTGTGCTTCTTGTACTGACTCTGTTGTGATTGCAGCATATGCTCTAACTTCACCACCGTATGCTAAACCTCTCACTATATAATCATGTGTCATTGTTAAATCTCCTTTTTAAAATTAATCTATAATTTAAAACTTTTTATTTTTTAATACTGGTTGATTATTATACATCTCTTATTGACTAATATGAAATCTATTGCTCATACATGTTTATTGAGTAACATCACCATGAGAGATGATAACAATATTTTTACCAAAAGTTTAAAAATGTATTGATATAAACTATACATAAAAAAGTCCCTTTTCACTCAATTCATACATGAGCAAAAAGAGACTTACTAAAACTTGTACTATTGTCTATGATTTGGGTCGTTAGGATTGTATGGTTTATCGATGTTCGGAGATTGTTGATGACCTGGTTCATTCGTATGTGAAGTATTATCAGCTTCATTGTCTGTGTTGTCTTGATTTACTTCATCTTTTTCATGGTTGTCATCATCTTCTTTATCGTCATCTTCTAACTGTTCTTTACGAATGTCGTTGTATGATTTCCCATACTTTCCATCACTATAATCACTATTTTCATTTTTCACAACTTTTGCAGAGTCATAATCTACTTCTGGTAAAACACCATCATAGAATAATGATTGAATTTGTTCTGCAACTAATGTTTCTTCTGTAAGTAGTGTTTTAGCAATTAATTTAAGTTGTTCTTCATGTTCTAACAAGATTTGTTTACAACGTTCATATTGCTCTTTAACAATTCGTTGAACTTCTTTGTCAATTTCATAAGCAATTTGACCAGAATAGTTTGGCTCACCTTGCATATCTTTACCAAGGAATACTTGTCCACCACTATTGCTTGAGAATTGTAATGGTCCTAATTTTTTACTCATACCATATTCTGTAACCATAGATCTTGCAATTTGCGTTGCTCGTTCAAAGTCATTCGAAGCACCTGTTGATACTTCACCAAAGTTAATATCCTCAGATACTCGTCCACCTAATAAACCACATATTTTGTCGAGTAATTCTGGTTCTGTCATTAAGAAGCGATCTTGTTTTGGTAACATCATTGCATAACCGCCTGCTTGTCCACGAGGGACAATTGTTACCTTGTGTACAATTTCAGCTTCATCAAGCACCATACCGATGATAGTATGACCTGCTTCGTGATGCGCTACAATATTACGTTCTTTTTCAGAAATTACACGAGATTTTTTAGCTGGACCTGCAATAACACGGTCAGTTGCTTCTTCAATATCGCGCATATCAATTTTATTTTTACCCTCACGTGCTGCAATTAAAGAAGCCTCATTTAGCAAGTTCTCTAAGTCTGCACCAGAAAAACCTGGCGTTCTTTGAGAAATAGCTTTTAAATCTACTGTTTCATCAAGAGGTTTATTTTTCGCATGCACATGAAGAATTGCTTCACGACCTTTAACATCTGGGCGTCCAACTTGAATTTGTCTATCAAAGCGACCAGGACGTAACAATGCAGGATCTAAGATATCTGGACGGTTTGTAGCCGCAATCATAATAATACCTTCATTTTCTCCAAAGCCATCCATCTCAACTAATAGTTGGTTTAGTGTTTGTTCACGCTCATCATGACCGCCACCTACACCTGCACCACGTTGACGTCCAACAGCATCAATTTCATCAATAAAAATGATACATGGGGCATTTTTCTTAGCATTTTCGAATAAATCACGAACACGACTCGCACCAACACCAACAAACATCTCAACGAAATCAGATCCACTGATTGAGAAGAATGGTGCGCCAGCTTCACCTGCAACCGCACGTGCTAATAATGTTTTACCTGTACCTGGAGGCCCAACGAGTAAGACACCTTTCGGAATTCTTGAACCCATTTGTTTAAATTTCTTGTTATCTTTTAAGAAATCTACAATTTCTATCAATTCTTGTTTCTCTTCGTCAGCACCTGCTACATCTGAGAAACGAACTCGACGTTTATTACTGTCGTACATTTTAGCTTTGGATTTTCCAAAGTTCATCATACGACCACTGCCGCCACCACCTTGGGCTTGGCTAAGGAAGAAAATAAATAATAATGCAATGATTAATACAGGAATCAGTGTCGTTAGAATACTAACGAATACACTTTGTTTTTCTTCTTCTTTAACTGTAAATTTAAGATTATCTTGTTTCTTAGCTGTATCTGTGATTTTTTGTAAATCTTTTTCATTGTTATACAAAATTGTCGATGAGTAATCTTCATCTTTTTTAGTTTTACCACTTACCATATATACGTTTTGCTCTGGTTGAATTTCTAAAGTTTTTAAATCGCCTTTATTCAACTTATTAACAAACTGAGTATATGTAAGTTGTTTTGGCATATTCCCATTTCCATTTAAAAATGAAAAGAGGCCAAATATAATAACGCCAATAATTGCGATAACTAGCACATTGCGAAAAGCTTTCTGCATGCGTCATTTCCTCCTACTTCCAATAATAAAACTAACAAAAATTGTAACACAACACTTTATATTCAGGCTAGTATTTCAACTTTAGTATTGCTTCTACAATTTTGTCGATTTTAAAATGCATTATTCTTTGTTTACTATCTATTAACATTAATTATCTTAATAGTATTAATCAATACATAACACTTTTGAATTGTTACTTTGAGTCTACACTAAATCTACGCATAGTTCATTATACTAACATACTTATTAATTAATACAGATCCAATTTTAAAATCTATTTAGAATAAACTTCTGCTTTTAGTGTGCCTATGTATGGCAGATTTCTATATAACTCACGATAATCTAAACCATAACCAACTACAAATTCATCTGGAATCTTTTTGCCAACATATTTTGCTTCGATATCAGCTTTGCGACGGTTAGGTTTATCTAACAATGTAGCTATTTCTAAAGAGTTAACTTTACGTGATTGCAATAACTCTGTAATAGATTTTAAAGTTGTACCAGTTTCTAATATATCTTCAATTATAAGTACGTCTTTATTTTCTATAGAAGCACCTAAATCTTTCAATATTTGAACTTCCCCAGTCGATTCCGTTCCACCATGATAACTTGAAACATCCATAAAATCGATTGATAAATGTGTATCAATACGTTTAATTAAGTCTGACATAAACATGACTGATCCCTTCAAAATACCAATACAAACGAGTGGGCGATCTTTATAATCCTCAGTAATGATAGCTCCCATCTCTTTACAAATATTTTGAATGTCTTCTTCCGATAACAAAACATTCTTTAAATCCTTATGCATTATAATTCATCTCCATTATTCGAAATCAAAATAAATTCTTTAAAATTTTCTTCAACATATAAATCGCCAATAGCTAACACTGCATTTTCTTGATTAATAATGAGTGGGATGCGCTGACGTTCAGCAAGAGTCACTTTTTTATCGATAAATAAACGACTCACTTTTTTATGACCTTTTTGACCATTTAATTTAAACACATCACCATTTTGTCGGACACGCACAGTAAGTGGATATAAATGTTGTGGTAAGTCAGGATGAATATCAATTTGATAATCATTAAATTCATATGTACCTGGCTTTCTAATACATATACGGTTTAATATATATTCATCCATTTCACTTTTAGCCATTATTATTAATTTATCATATGCAATTTGAATTATCCATTCATCTGTTACGTGAATATTAAATTGAGATTTATCATTTCTAATCTGTTCAAACCACTCGTCATAAGCGTGTTGTGGCATTGCTAAATGACGGTCTAATTTTTCGAATAACAAATCCATAACTACGCTTTTGATATTCACATTCAATTCATTAAAAGCAGTTCTGGAAAAGGAATAGGTTAAATTACTCTTTGAAACTTCGTTACTGATAAACGTTTCAGCTTGTTCTTTTAACGATTGCAATTCAATATCATGCCAATCCTTAAGTTTGAGTAACTGATGCACGTTTAAATGCGGGCTCTCGTTAATTGCAGGTATGATGCGTTGTCTAATGTCATTTCTAACATATTTTCTATCTTGATTAGACATGTCCTCATAGTATGGAATTTGGTTCGCATGCTGATACGCTAATATTTCAGTTTTTTTTAAATTTAACATAGGACGATAAACTTTGTATTGATTAAAATATGACTCATATGTCATACCTAATGAATTACGTGTTGATCTCCCTGTAAACAAACGATATATAATCGTTTCAAGTTGATCATCAAGATGATGAGCTGTTAACAATACATCTGCTCTTAATTGAGCTATGATATCTCCAAACCATTCATAACGACGTTGACGCGCTTCTTGTTGAATACTATTACCGGCTGCTACAATATCACTTAAGTCTAAACGCTTTATATAAATGTCAATATGATGTTGTTGGCAATACTCTCTCAAAAACGCTTCTTCTTCATATGACTGTTCACGCAATCCGTGATTAACATGAACACATGTTAATTTACGATATGTATGTTGATAGTCGTTTAATAAGCTATATAATAAACTCATACTATCAATGCCTGTTGAGACAGCCACAACAATATGTGCTTTTTTAGACCAACCATCTGTCTTGATATTCATTTATTCACCTCGTTACTTTAAATGATGCCACTAAATTGAATTCTACGTGATACAATTAAATCCGTCTTCCATAACGTAATATCGCTTACTCAACATCAACAAAAATAGGAGTAGGAGAGAATTCAAAGTAATATAATTGAATTCTACCTCCCACCCCATGTGGATGTTGCATATGTTTAATCAAGGACTAAACATCATCGTAGTGTCTTCCCACTATTTGTCAAAGTACTAAAGACATCATCACTCTGACTTTAACGGTCGTTTAATCTATATCATATTAACGTCTAGAACCTTTACCGCCTCTGCGTGATTCTGTTTGACGCTTAATTGACGTTAATTTATCTTCACTATCTTTTAAGAAGTTACTTAATTTTTTCTCAAAGTCTTCAGTTTTTTGAACTGGTTTACCGTGATTAGCTTTATTGTGACGAGGCTTGCGAGGGCGGTCTTTAGCTTTTTTTATCGATAAACTAATTTTACCATCATCCGCGATTGATAAAACTTTAACTTCTACTTCGTCACCTACTGATAAGTGGTCTTCAACATTTTCAACATAATTGTCGGCAACTTCACTGATATGAACTAAACCACTTTTTCCTTCAGGTAATTCTACGAATGCACCAAACTTTTTGATACCTGTAACTTTACCTTTAAGCTTGTTTCCTACTTCGATTGACATTTTCTAAATAAATCCTCCTGGTTAGATTCGATTTTATCCTTATTATATTCCTGTTCACGTAATTTCACAATGATATAATCATATTATTTTATTCTAATTGCCTTTTTCGTTTGAAGTCTTTGACTGAGAGGATTTTTTATCATCAGGTAATCTAAAAATGACTTCACCTTTATTACTTAAATAATAATCATCTCTCGCTATTTTCTCGATATAGTCTTTATCATTTAAATTATTAAGTTTCTCTTTTAAAGCAATTTCTTCATCTTGTTGTTTTTGAAACTCAGTTTCTTTCTCTTTTCTTTCAACTGCATCTTGATCGTTACTATGTCTTTGAATGACAAGCAATACAAGTAGAATGAGGATAATCGCTAAAAGAATACCTCCGAATAAAGCAATACGTCTACGTACAACACGCATTTTCATTTTTTGTCGTTGTTTTTTCTTATTTTCTTGTGACGTATATTGGTTACCGATATGTTCTACTTTTTTATTCATTGCTTGTCACCTCCTTAAGCATTTCACTCTTCATTAATACGTTCTTCTTTAATCAAATCATACATACCTTTTGCATTTTCTTTTGTAGCATGGTCGCTTAATCCTGTTACTTTAACTGTGACTAATTTTTGTCCAAAACGAATAATAAGTTCATCGTTTTCTTTGATGTCTGTGCCTGCTTTTGCCACATTTCCATTGACAGTCACTCGACCTTGGTCACTAATTTCTTTAGCTAATGTACGTCGTTTAACTAATCGTGACACTTTTAGATATTTATCTAATCTCATGAATTTTTCTCTCCTTGTTGTAAAAATTGTTTGAGATCATCTTCGTCAAATTGCCTATTTTTTGTTTCATCATACAATTTCAAGAAGTGGTCTGCAAATACTTTCTCAAATTTAACACGAGGCACTTTACCTTCTTTTTCTTTAGCATGTGACCAAATGTCTTTTAAATCCTCTTGTGAAGTTACATGTGCATTACCAAAGATATGCGGATGTCTACGAATCATCTTGGCGTTGAGACTTTCTATAATTTCTTTGATATCAATATATCCTTCTTTTTTACCTATACTAGAATGTAATAATACTTGTAAAAGTATATCTCCTAATTCCTCTATCATATGCCAATCATCTTCATTATCAATGGCTTCAAATAATTCAAATGTTTCTTCTAAAAGATACCGTTTTAATGAGTCGTGAGTTTGTACTTTATCCCACGGACAGCCTTTTTCATTATCAACGAGTAAATCAATAGTTTGAACTGCGTAATCAAAATCTTGATAAAGTAATGTATCCTCATTAATTTTTGGAATAAATAAACTTGTAAGATTATTAAAATAATCGTCGTAGCGATCAATTTCATAAAGTGGACATTCAATTACGTGAGCTCCATCACTATGAGAACCAGTAATTATTTTCACATTAAAATCATCAGGGTATCTTTCCATTAAAGTAAGTTTTAAATCGGCAGCTATCATTACGCTATAAACTTGAGTAATAACTGTGTGTGTACGAACATTTAGGGCCGATTCTTTTAATGACGTACCATCAAGCAGTGTAAAACCATCATTGGGGTCTACATCAACCGCTTCAAAAATGTCATCAATAAAACTTTTTCCTCCAAGTACCTTCACAGAGATATCCTTATTAAAATGACTATACTCTAATAATTTTACAGTTGTAGTTTCAGCAACTCTAGGATGACCAGGAACTGCATAAACAATATCTTCAGATTGTGCCAATTCTATTAATGATGTAACAATCGCTTCATAAACATCTTCAAAACGGTCATGTGCTTCATAAATACTATCGAAACTCTCGAATTCAATTTCTTTTTTCAGCGTATTGATGACAGGATGATTTAAAGTTCTAGCATATACTTTAGTCTCTTTTTCTAAAAAACGATAGATACCTAAAGGTAACTCATCAATGCCATAATTACCTAAACCAACTATTGTAATTGTATGGGTCATGACCGTCTTCCTCTCTTCATTTGATATAATTTGTCTCCAAAGGGTAAGTGTTTTATTTCTTTGTATCCTAGTACATTAAATATAACAATATACAACATTATAATCACTATGCCTATCATTGAGCTAACTATAAGTTCTAGTAATCCTAACATCCTACCTTTCGAAGGTAAGATAAGCATGACAGTTTGAACAACTATACTCATAATTATCATACCTAAAATAAGTTTAACGATAAATAAAGATATACGATTAAAATGATAGTACTTTAAGACTGCAACTTGCAATATTATGACAAACAGTAGTAGTGATAAGACTGTACTCACACTTGCACCCACGATACCCCAAAAAGGTATTAATATAACATTTAAAATAATCTTGGACAGTATTCCTATCATCACGCCCATAATAATGGGACGAATACTGGTTAGAACTTGTAAAAATGCGATGTTCATCATTATTAATGAAACACATATCACTGTAAACATATAAATACTCAAGGTTAACGTTAAATGATTACTTTTAAAGAATACAATATTCATGAGTGGAAGCAGATTAATTAATCCTATACTAGCTGCTGTGCTTATTACTACTGTGATTTTAATTGATGCATTTGCATAACGATTCATATGAATTTGATTATGTTCACGAATTGCTTGAGTAAGTAATGGGATAAGAACAAAACTAAAAGTCGTAGTTACAATCAAACCCATTTGTATAAATGAAGCACCTCGATCATAAATACCTTTTTGAGTAATTGCTTCTTTAAAAGCAATACCGCTATGTTGTAATAAACGTATTATTGTAAAACTATCCACAACTTGCCATAAAATAACGATAAGTTGACTCAATGCAAAGATGGATATGGAAATAAACAACTGTTTCCATTGAATGGAAGTAGTATTAAAGCGATAGCTTAACTTAAGTTTAAATGGTTTTTTAAGTAATAAATATAACATTGAACCTAAAAAACCAATCGAAGATGCCAATATAGCTAATGCTCCTGCTTGATAAATAGACCAATGTTTCATTGAAAACATAATAATTGCAACAATGATTAAACTAACTCTAACTACCTGTTCTATAACCTGGGAAATTGCTGGTATGGTCATTACTTGCTTTGATTGATAAAATCCTCTTAACACTCCTAAGACACCTATTAAAATAAAACTAAAACTGGCCATTTTTAACATGGGTGCTAAATTAGAATCGCCCATCCATCGGGTAATCATATTCGCAAACATATAAAGCAAAATAAAGACGATAAAACCTATGCATTGCAATCGAAACATAACCCTTGTATAGACTTCATCGGGTCGATTAACACCTATCACTTGAGTCACAGCACTTGGAATGGCATTCATAGATAAAATAACCCCTAGTGCTACGACAGGATATATTTGTTGATAGGCATACAAACCGTCATCACCTAAAACATTTTGATACGGAATGCGATAAATGGCACTTAGTGTCTTCACAATAATTAATGCTAAGGTAAGTATAACGACGCCGTTAAACGCCGTCTCACTTTTAGTCTTCATCTTTAATCGCCATACTTTCTTCAATACATCTAACTAAGAATTTCAAACTATCTAACCATTGTTTTGATTTTGTTAGCGTTACATTCATTGAATTATTTTGCACGCCAACTTTCATTGCTCTACCAAGAGGTTGCGTCTGTTTAAACAATTCTTCTCCATTAATATCTTCAGTCGCTTTAGGTGATAAAATGATTTGTATAGATTTTCCTTTGTCTTTTATCAATTCGACACCCGCATGTAGAGCGTGGACTTTAATTTCAACAATATCTAATAATCGTTCGACTTCAATTGGATAATCATTAAAACGATCTATTAATTCATCTTTGACATCGAAAAGTTGTTCTTCTGTTTCTACTTTTCGAAGTTTTTTGTATATCTCAATTTTAGCCTGTTCACTTTGTATATATTCAGCTGGTAAATAAGCATCTAAATGCAATTCAACTTCAATATCTGGTGCATCCGGCGATTCTTCTTTAATTCCACGTTTTTCGTTTACAGCTTCTTCTAACATTTGAGAGTATAAATCGAAACCAACCGAATCAATAAAGCCATGTTGTTGCTTACCGAGTAAATTACCTGCTCCACGAATATTTAAATCTCGCATAGCGATTTTAAAACCTGAACCTAGTTCGGTAAACTCCTTAATAGCTTGCAATCGCTCTTCAGCAGTCTCATTTAACACTTTGTTAGCTGGATGTAAGAAATAAGCATAACCGATTCTACTTGAACGTCCTACACGCCCTCTTAATTGGTATAGCTGGCTTAATCCAAAACGATCGGCCTCTTCTATGATTAACGTATTAGCATTTGGTACGTCTACACCTGTTTCAATAATTGTTGTCGTTACTAAAATATCGTACTCATGATTAATAAAGCTTAACATCGTTTCCTCTAAATCGCGTTCAGTCATTTGGCCATGTGCTACAGCAATGTTAGCATCAGGCATTAACATTTGAAGTTGTTCTCTTTTTTCATAAATGGACTGCACTTTGTTATACAAATAAAATACTTGTCCATCGCGAGATAATTCACGCTCTAATGCCTCTTTAATAAAGTTCGTATTCTGCTCTAAGACATAAGTTTGTACAGGAAAACGATTTTCAGGTGGTGTTTCAATCACTGATAAGTCACGTACACCTAACATACTCATATGCAATGTTCTTGGTATTGGTGTTGCAGTAAGCGTCAGTACATCAACGTTTTTTTTCAAAGTTTTAATGCGTTCTTTATGTCGTACTCCAAAACGTTGTTCTTCATCAACAATAAGCAATCCTAAATCTTTATATTGAATATCTTTACCTAATAATTTATGTGTACCTACGACAATGTCAACATATCCTGATTTGAGCCCTTCTTTAGTTTCCCTTATTTCTTTAGCTGTGCGGAATCGACTTACCAATTGAATTTCGACCGGAAAATCTTGCATACGTTCAAGGAGTGTTTCGTAGTGTTGTTGTGCAAGAATCGTTGTTGGTACTAAAAACGCAACTTGCTTACCATCCATGACAGCTTTAAACGCTGCACGGACAGCCACTTCAGTTTTACCATATCCCACATCACCACAAAGAAGGCGGTCCATAGGTCTTGCTTTTTCCATGTCACCTTTAATTTCATCGATTGATTTACTTTGATCGGGTGTTAATTCATATGGAAAATCATGCTCAAATGCTGATTGCTCTGCAGTATCTTGGCCGTATTGGTAACCTACAGACATTTCACGTTCTTTATACAAATCAATTAATTCATCAGCTATATCTTCAACACTTTGTTGAACTTTAGCCTTTGTTTTTTTCCATTCTGTCCCGCCTAATTTATTTAATCTAGGCGACTTATCTTCAGAAGCCACATACTTTTGAACTTGATCCATTTGATCAACTGGAACAAATAATTGATCGGTTCCTTTATATTGCAATTTAATATAGTCGCGATGTGTATCTCCAACTTCTAGTGTTTCAACACCTAAGTATCGTCCGACACCATGATGCACATGCACAATATAATCGCCCACATTTAAGTCTTGATATGATTTTATTTTTTCAGCATTAGAAATCGTTTTTGTACGTTTACGTTGTTTCTTTTGTCTCGTTTTAAATAATTCTCTTTCTGTGATGACTACCAACTGCATATAAGGTAATTCAAAGCCTTCAGAAAGACTACCTTCCGTTACTACAACTTGACCACCATCAATATCTTCATGAATATTTGATACTGTTGGAATATGCATTTCGTTAAGCATTGATTGAATACGTTCAACTTTTGTTTCAGTTTCAACAAGAACTACGACAGTGTAATCTTGATGCACGTATCTTTGAAATTCCGAGCGCATAATGTCATATTGACCATAAAATTGTTGAACTGGTTTACAAGAGAACTTAATAATATGTTGTAATGGCACTTGCATCGAAGATGTAAATAATGTGAAATATGCAACGGCATGTTTCTCTAGTAATGCGTCAAAACTTTCATACTTCATAAATCCTTGTCCGATAAATCCATTTCCACTCTCAATTAAGTTACTCATAAAATCTTCAACTTCTGTAGTGAGTGTTTCTTCTGTTTCCTTAATACGATTAAACTCATCAACTACAACAATCGCGTTTTTTTGGAAATAATCAATAAGGGTTGATGGTTTTTCATACATAAATGCAACAAGACGTCGTAACAATTGATGATCAAAAAAGGTAGATTCAAATAACTTGAAACTTTCATATGTCTCTTTTAAATCATTACGTACGGACTTCTCAATTTTAGGGCGTGTATATTCATATGCTTTTTTAAGTTCATTTTGTAAGTGTTGTATCACTTCATCAGTAATAATGTAATCACTGGCTGTTGTGATTTCAACTTGATTTATATTATCGTTAGAACGTTGTGTTTCTACATCAAAGTCTCTGATGGAATCTACTTCAGTATCAAATAGCTCTATTCTCACAGGTGTTCCTACCAATGGATATATATCTATAATTCCACCACGCAATGAAAACTCACCAATATGTGACACTACACTTTCTCGACGATAACCCATATTAACTAATTTATTTAAGAACGTATCAACATCAATATCCTGGCCTACTTTAATCGTCATTTGATGATCTTTCCATAAATCAACCGGTGTTAACCATTTTTTAAATCCGTTTAAAGGCACAATAAATAACCCTTTTTCGCCTTGGGCTAACGCAGTCAACGTTCTAACACGCTCACTCATCAATTGTGGACTTTGAGTAGAAAACTCTTCAGTCATTATATCTTGAACAGGATATTTATAAACTTCTGAGTCATCTACATATTGTAAAATGTCAGTTTCGATTTTATCTGCTTGGTATAAATTATTAGTTACGAGTAGCATTTGTTTATGATCTTTTAAATATTTTTCAGCAATAATTGTTGCCTTCGCTGACGGGGATAATCCCGTAACTAAAATATTCTCTTGGCCGAAGACTTCATCTAATTCTTGAAAACGTTTATCTTCGCTAATGTAATTTGCAATCATTGATTTCACTTGACTTCACCATTAAATTCATTCATAACATGATCAAAACGAGAACTTTCAATAAAAGTTTCTACAGCTTTTGCAGAATGTTCAATTACCTTTTCCATAATGATCATTTCTTCTTTTGAAAATTTTTGTAAAACATAGTCCGGAACAGACATCCCATTTGTTGGACGGCCAACACCAATTCGAATACGTTTAAATTGATCTGTACCAAGCATTTTAATTATCGATTTCATACCATTATGACCGCCTGCACTCCCCTTTTGACGCAGACGCACTTGTCCTTGTTCTAAATCTAAATCGTCATATAAAACGATTAAATCTTCAACATCGACATTATAATAATCCATTAAAGGAGCTACAGCTTGACCAGATAAGTTCATCATAGTCATTGGCTCAATAAATAATACCTTTTCGCCGTTTAAACGTTCAATAGTGTATGCACCTTTAAATTTTTGTTTGTCTAAAGTAAATTGGTGGCGTTCTAGAATATCATCGACAACTTCGAAACCAATATTATGTCTTGTTAATTCAAAACGTTTACCAATGTTGCCAAGACCGACAATGCATTTCATTATTGTTACCTCCACTATTAATATTATGTATCTTCACATATTTTCAAATGCTATTGCTGTGTTTATTTTAAAATAAAGGACGTAAAAATGATTGACCACTGATATATGTCAACCACCTCTAAAACCGTCTTAAATAATTAATCATTCCCTATAATAACACAAAAAGCACTATGCTTATTAACATAAGCACAGTGCTCGCCTTTAAATCTGTAATCTCAACTAATGAGAATACCTACTTAAGAGACACGAAGATTAGTCTTCTTTATTTTCTTCTTCATCGTCTTCTTTGTCTTCACCAACAACTTCAGGTTCTTCAGTTGCTGATTCGCCTTCCATAGCTTCAACTTCTTCTTCAGAAGGTTCATCTGTTGGAGGAACTACTGTTACGATAGAATCTTCTGGATCATTTTCGATTGTGAAATCACCAGAGATTTTAATATCAGAAACTGCTAAGCTGTCATTAACTTGTAATTCACTGATATCTACTTCGATAGTTTCAGGAATATTTTCAGGTGTAGCTGTAACTTCTAAGTTGAATAATGGTTGTTCAACTACGCCGC
Source organism: Staphylococcus sp. MSU001 (assembly GCF_052976705.1). NCBI lineage: Bacteria > Bacillati > Bacillota > Bacilli > Caryophanales > Staphylococcaceae > Staphylococcus > Staphylococcus sp. MSU001. The sequence goes on along the minus strand of NZ_JBRIKK010000022.1, from coordinate 19,069 downwards.
CTTCTTTAGCACCTACAGCTTCACCAACTAATTGAACTTGTACTTCAACAGTACGTTCTTCACTCATGTTGATTGCTAAAAAGTCGATATGAGTGATTTGGTTTTTTAATGGGTCAAATTGATAATCTGAAACCATTACTTTAATTGTTTTAGAACCTACGCCTAAATCGATAACACCATTACGTCCTACTTCACGGATTACTTTGATAAATTCAACTTCATCAACTTTAACTGAAGTATTTTTTGTACCGTAACCATACACAACTGCAGGTACTTTACCTGAGTTTCTTAATTGTTTTAGGTCAGAACGTGTTTGTTTACCTTGACGAATGATTGACTTTAATGAAGCCATTCGTATTTCCACCTTTCGAATTTCGAGGTTTAGACATTAGATGCGTCTAACCTGCTCCTCACTTACCCATCAACGTTACTGTTGCTTGTAAGTGTTTATTTGTTCGCAATTCTACGAACGTTAGTATTATACATGTTGATATAGGATACGTCAAATTCAATTGTAAATTTTAGTCAAATAATACACTTACTGATTCTCTTTCGTATACACGAATAATTGCTTTAGCAATTAAACCAGCAACAGAAAGTTCTTTTGTATTATTAGGTTTTCTATTCTCTTCTAATTGAATTGAGTTTGTTACTATAAGTTGCTTGATTGCAGAGTTTTCAATCCGTTCTTTTGCTGGCCCAGAAAGCACTGGATGTGTACAACAAGCATAGACTTCTTTAGCACCTTTATCTTTTAAGGCTTGAGCAGCTAAAGTAATTGTTCCTGCAGTATCAATAATGTCATCTATAATAATTGCAGTACGTCCTTCAATATCACCTACAATGTTCATAACTTCTGCCACGTTAGGTTTCGGACGTCTTTTGTCGATAATCGCAATTGGAGTTTTTAAAATGTCGGCTAATTTACGTGCTCGCGTTACCCCACCATGATCAGGGGACACAACTACACATTCTTCTGGATTAATATCAGGATCATTCTCAAAGTGTTGTGCAAGGATAGGAACACCCATTAAATGATCAATAGGAATATCGAAAAATCCTTGGATTTGAGGTGCATGTAAGTCTAATGCGATCATACGATTGGCACCTGCTGTTTCGATTAAATTAGCTACTAATTTAGCAGTAATAGGTTCACGACTACGGGCTTTTCTATCTTGTCGAGCGTAACCATAGTATGGTACTACGATGTTAATATTTGCTGCTGACGCGCGTTTACACGCATCAATCATAATAAGTAACTCCATTAAATGAAGATTGACTGGGTATGAAGTTGGTTGAACAATAAAAACATCACAACCACGAATGCTTTCTTCAATATTTATTTGAATTTCTCCATCACTAAAACGTTTTACAGAACATTTACCTAATTCAATCCCTACATGATCTGCTACTTCTTGTGCCAAAGGTTCATTTCCTTTGAGCGAAAAGATCTTCATTGATGAATTCTTATATTCATTATTTAACATTTATAGTCCTCCAATTATTTACTTAGACATTTATATTATATAGAAAATAGCGCTTTTTTACTATGATAGATGTACAATCAAAATTATTACAATTTTATAAATTCATTTAAAACTGCACATACGATAGCAATTCAGGGGCAAGAACTATTTTTTTAAGTAGCCTTCTTTATTTACTTGTCTTGCACGCGCTAATGCTAAACTATCTTCAGGGATATTATCTGTAATTGTGGATCCAGCTGCAATAAGAGTATGATTGCCTACTGTTACAGGTGCTATAAGGTTCGTATTACATCCTATAAAGGCATCTTTACCTACTATTGTTTTAAATTTGTTAGCACCATCATAGTTTACAGTGATAGAACCACATCCGATATTTGTACGCTCACCTATTTCAGCATCTCCAATGTAACTCAAGTGTGATACTTTAGCACCATCTTTAATATCTGCTTTCTTCACTTCAACAAAGTTTCCTACTTTAACTTCAGAACCTAAATTAGATCCTGGACGTAGTTGAGCGAAAGGTCCAACTGTTGTGTTCTCTCCAACAATAGAGTCATTGATAACCGATTGTTTTATGTTAGCATTCGAATGAATTGTACTGTTATTAATTTCAGAGTATTGGCCTATCCACACATCTTCTTCAATCGTTGTATGACCTCCGATTCGCACGCCTGGTTCAATAGTTGTATCTATTCCAATTTTCACATCTGTTCCAATAAATGTTGAACTTGGATCAATGATGGTCACACCATTTTCCATATGATAGCGATTAATACGTTGTTGCAAAGCCTTTTCAGCTTCACTTAACATCAAACGATCATTAACACCAATGATTTCATCAAAATCTTCGGTACAATAAACTTCCGCTTTACCTCCGTCTTTTAAAATTAAAGACAAAACATCTGGTAAATAATATTCTCCTTGAGCATTATCATTTTTAACTTGTTCTAACTTCTCAAATAGAACTCGATTATTAAAGGCAAAAATACCTGAACTAATTTCTTTAATCGCACGTTCTGATTCATTTGCGTCTTTCTCTTCAACAATACGCTCTAATATTCCATTATGATTTCTTATAATTCGTCCATAACCATAAGGATTGATAGTAGAAGCAGATAATACAGTAACCTGTGATTGTGTACTTTCATGATGTTCAATAAGTGATTGTAGAGTTTGGTATGTAATAAGAGGTGTATCTCCACATACTACTAAAGTAGTTCCTTCTTTATCTGCTAAATGTTCATGTGCCATTTTCACAGCATGAGCTGTTCCAAGTTGTTTATCCTGAAAACTATATAATGATTGATTACCCAATGTATCTTTCACACTCTCGGCGCCATGACCAATAATAGTTACAATTTGATCAACGCCAGCTTGTTTTACGTTGTTAAGCACATGTTCAACCATTGGTTTGCCAGCAACCTCATGGAGCACTTTATATTTCTTTGATTTCATTCTTGTGCCTTTACCTGCTGCCAGAATAATCGCATGTCTTTGCATGAATGCTAACCCTCCATTAAAATTTACACTTCATAGTTATTATAGTTGAACAACAAAGAGAGTTTCAACTTATAAAAGGTTTTGTTAATCATTCATTAAAGGTTTGATAATTTTAGAAATTCAAATAAGTTGTTATGCTTTAAAAAGGCAAATGAGGTCATTAAACCCAATAGTTACAATACATATTCAACCTCTTTATTAATCATTAGTATTTTATTCCAGTGTCCAAATCATTATATTATCAATCATAATTTATGATGATAAAATTATAATCATACAGACATATTAATTACGTCTATCATAAGTAAATTTTTATAGATGGATTGTTGTCAGAGAAACATATCAGTATTTTACTTCTATCATTTTTATTTATTGTTAAATGTTTATATCGTTTTCGTTTATGAAAATACAGAACACATTAAAAATAAAGGGGAGGGACTTCAACTTCAATAAGAAATTGCAGTCCCTCCCCAACAATATGGTATAAAGTTCAAGTAATCCGTTACACAATCATTACTAATTTCGCCATTGCCTAACAATACATTAAAATGCCTGAGACAATATATCATCAATGTCTCAGGCTTATTTTATAAATGAATACATTTTTTAATTAAGCTTCGTCTGATTCTTCGTTATCTGAAGTAGCATTTTTGTCAGGAATAACTTCATCAGTTTCATCATATACTTTCATCACTGCATCTTGGATTTCTTGTCTCATATCAGAATTGATAGGATGCGCGATGTCACGGAATTCACCATCTGGTGTACGTTTACTTGGCATTGCGACAAAAAGACCTGAGTTTCCTTCAATTACACGTAAATCATGAATTACAAAAGCTTCATCTAGCGTAATAGAAACGAGTGCTTTCATTCTGCCGTCTGTTTGTATTTTTCTAAGTCTTACATCTGTCACTTTCATGTAGTGAGCCCCCCTAGTATATCTTTATATTATTAGAAGCTTGACAACTTTTAAGAAAATTATAAATCCTTCACTTTACCTATCAATTCAATTTCTACCTTTACGTCTTTAGGCAACCGTGACACTTCAACACAACTACGAGCTGGTTGGTGTTCGACGAAATAGTTTCCATAGATTTGATTAATTTGTTGAAAATCATTCATATCAGAAATATAGATTGTCGCTTTAACAACAGAATTCAAATCAGAACCTGCTTCTTTTAATACCACAGTTAAATTTTCTAAAACTTGCTTAGTTTGTTCTTGAACATCATCGCTAACAATTGTTCCATCAAGTGTGAGTGGAATTTGACCTGATGTAAAAACAAAACCGTTTATAACAGTTGCATGCGAATATGGACCTAATGCTTCGGGTACCTTATCTGAGTTGATTATTTTCATGATGAAATTGACACTCCTTTTTTAAGAAAATTTAGACAAACTGTTGCCTGGTTCCACTTTAAATTCTTGGTTGTACTCGTCGACATCTGACAATCTGACTAAGGAAGTATAATCTTCAATTAATCTTTGTTTTACTTCTTTTGATTCTACAAGTACTGATACCCCTTTTACATGAGCTTTAAACTCATTCATTAAATTCATTACCCCATTGATTGAGCCACCAGCCCTCATAAAATCGTCTACTACGAGGACATTAGAATTCTCAGCTAAAGTTCGTTTCGATAACACCATTGTTTCTATTTTTCTAGATGATCCTGAAACATAATTGATTGAAACCGTAGAACCTTCTGTAACTTTATTGTCCTTTCTTATAACCACTACAGGTAAATTTAATACGTTTGCGACTGCATTCGCAAGTGATATCCCTTTAGTCGCTATGGTAACAACAGCATCAAGTTCTTCGTTCATATATATACTAGCAATTAACTTGCCTACTCTATTTAATAGAGAAGGATTGCCAACTAAATCGGATAAAAATAAATACCCTCCAGGTAGCAAACGGTCTTTCTCTTGTAATTGCGCTATCACCTCATTAACAACCTCTGTGGCCTCTGATTTACTCATCATGGGTTTATAGGTTACTCCACCACTTGCACCTGCTGTAGTAATAATAGTTCCTAATTTTTCATTTTGAAACGTATTTTTGATGATTTGAACGTCTTCACTAATTGACGATTTTGCTTGTTTAAATTTTTTTACAAAATAAGTGAGGGGTATCAACTTATTTGGATGGTTCATGAGGTATTGTGTCATAAATACAATACGTTCGCTTCTTTTATATCTCATCTTTTCAAACCCTTCTATCCTAATAATCTTACTAAGTAAACTTCATTACAACAACCATTCACTGCATTATAAATATTTTTAGCTTGTCTTTCTTTTTGAGCTAGCCCATAAACAGTAGGACCGCTTCCACTCATCAAAGCACCATCAGCACCACATTGTAGCATGTTATCTTTAATCTTTTTAATGTCAGGATGCATAGCCATAGAAACAGGCTCTAACCGGTTAGAAAGACTATTGCATAATAAATGATAATCATTATTCTCTAAAGCCTGTTTACACTTTTCGTTATGAACTATATGTTCTTCAGTTAAATCTAGTGCTTTAAATACATCAGGCGATGAAATTCCGATGTTAGGCTTAGCTAAAACAACCCATGCAGATGGTGGTCTTTTTAGGAAAGTTACTTGCTCTCCACGCCCCGTACACACAGCAGTTTGGTTATAAATACAAAAAGGTATATCTGTGCCTATTTGTATGCCTAATGCAGCTAAATCGTCTAAAGATTGACCTAAACCAAACAATCGATTCAACCCTCTCATTGTAGCGGCTGCATCCGCAGAACCTCCTGCAAGACCAGCTGAAACTGGTATATCTTTATCAATTGTAATTGTCACACCTTCATTAATATTAAATCTCTCAAACATTAAATCAGCTGCTTTATACGCAAGGTTTTTATTATCGTTAGGAACGTAATTATGCTCAATATCGACAACAATCTTCTTATCAGTTCGCTTTTCAAAAGATAATCGATCATTTAAATCAACTGTAGTCATCACCATTTCAATTTCATGATAACCATCATCTCTTTTAAAAAGGGTGTCGAGCGTAAAATTTATCTTAGCTGGCGCAGTTTCATATATCATTTTTCCGCCCTCGCTTTGAATTGTTATTAAAATGATTTTAACATAAAGCCTTTAAATATTTGATAGATTATGTGCAATTTCTCGTAAAATCTTAATGAAGAGCAATTTTTCAACACTCAACATACGCATTTTCAATTTTTAAAAATATATTTAACAACTAAAGCGAATCACTTTTGGATATTACAAAAATGCGACTTATTTAAATGATTATTCGTTTAATTTAAATAATTTGTGTATTAATAATAAACGTAAGTTGCATAATCTCATGAAAATGGGAATGAATAAAGACTACAATAACAAAGAGCCTGAACATATCTTCAATGTCCAGACTCACCTTAAATAATAAAAATATTAAATTTAGAGTTATCGACGACGCTCATAAATTATGTTTTTGTTAGTGTGCAACTGCTTCTTGATGATTATCTTCTTCAAATGAAACTTGTACATTTTCTGTAAGCACATCAGTGTATGTATAAGATACGCGTTCAAAGTTGTGTTTATCTTGATCTAATTCGACAATAAAAACAGATGGATATGTTTCTTTTAAAACCCCTGATCGTTCAATTGTCTTTTTACGTCCACCATTGGCTTTAAGTACAATACGATTTCCTAAATGACAATCAATAGAATTTTTGATGTCCAAAATTGATTTTGGCATATTGCCCCACCTCACTACACATTACATTTTACCATATTTGAGCCGTTTTCGTCAAATAAAATTTAAATTTTATCAATGTGAAGGGTCTTTGTCAACATTTTAATTTGTTAATTCGGAGAATTTTTTCTTTTGTTCATATAATGTGGCGAAATCTTGAATCGTGAGTGTTTCTCCACGTCTTTTAGGATCAATACCAGCGCTTTCCAGCCACTGTCGTATAGTTTCTTTATTCTTCTTACCATCTTTAAAGAAGTTTTGGTAGTTATTATTAATTGTTTTACGTCGTTGTGCAAAAGCGGCCTTTGCTAACTTAAAAAAGGCTTCCTCATCATCAACCTGTACAAGTGGTTCTTGGCGTTGCATCAATTTTACAACGATAGAATCAACGTTTGGAGGAGGCATAAATACAGTTTTAGGAACTGTTAAAACTTTACTTGTCTCCGTATAGTATTGAGCAACAATCGATAACGAGCCGTATGCTTTGGTACCTACGTGAGCGTTCAAACGTTCTCCTACCTCTTTTTGCATCATTACGACAAAACCATCAATAGGTACATCCTGTTGCATCAAATTAAGTAAAATAGGCGTGGTAATATAATACGGTAAATTAGCAACAACCATAATCTTGTCACAATCTTGTAGATGTGTAGCTACAGCTTTAGCAATATCAGCTTTAAGTATATCTTCATTGATAATCGTTACATTATCGTATGGCGAAAGTGTATCTTTAAGCACAGGTATTAACCTTTGATCAATTTCAAAAGCCATCACCTTCTTAGCATTCTTTGCAAGTTGTTCAGTCAATGATCCCATACCTGGTCCAACTTCAATTACTCCCGTTGCACAATCAATATGACTCGCTTCGATAATTTTATTAATGATATTTACATCTATTAAAAAATTTTGTCCTAAACTTTTCTTAAAATTAAACCCATATTGATCAAGCAAAGCACGTGTTCGAGATGGTGTTGCTATATCTTTATATTCCATTTAATTCTCCTCTTCTTCAAATAGCGCTTTTCTGACATCGTCTTCAGTATAGCCAAAAGCATTAAGTTTCTTTAATAATTGCTTTCCATTAGAGTGACCGATGTGTAATTTTCGACCTAAGATATTTCTACGGTGTCTTGCATCTTTACCGATTATTAGTCCCAAATCAATGAGTACACTTTTATCAATAGTTTCTTTAGCTTCTTCAAGCGGTGAACTTACATGCATTAATGCTTCTTGAATATCTTTAATATTTGCATGTTCTATTCCTATTTTACCTCTTTTACTCTTGGCCTTTTCTCTATCTACATATGCATGCTTAACACCAGAAACATGTTCCCGTATAGTATTTCTAATTTTATCACCTGGGAAATCTGGATCTGTCAGTACAATCACACCTCTAGTTTGCTGTGCGTGTTGTATCACTTCTAAAGTATATGTATCAATTGCACTACCGTTTGTTTCAATAGTATCACAGTCTACAGCACTTTTTACTCGCTCAGTATCATCTTTACCTTCAACAACAATAAATTCGTTTATTTTCATAAATTAACCTTTCATAATATTGATAACTTAATCATTAATTTTATAGAATCTTTCGGCAATATTAAAATATTAACTATCAAATCATAATTTCTTACACTAACCTCAGTTTAAATTTAAAAAATGAGAAAGATATCTTAAACTTATAAAAAAGTGATGTTCCTCATCTTTTTAAAGTTAGACACCTTTCCCACTAAAAATTCATTGAGTTAATTCAAATTGAATAAACGTTCAGCATTTTCGGTTGTTTGGCGACAGACCTCCTCATAAGTCATACCACGCAAATCTGCAATTTGTTGTGCTACTAAAGTAACGCGTTCTGGTTCATTGCGTTTACCTCTATAAGGGTGCGGGGATAGATACGGCGCATCTGTCTCGCATAACAAACGATCCATTGGTACGTGTTTAGCAACTTCTTTTGGTTGCTTTGCATTTTTGAAAGTGACGGGTCCCCCAAGCGAAACATAGAAGTTCAATTTATTAATCACGACATCAGCAATTTCGGGTGAAGCACTAAAACTGTGCATAATTCCACCCACTTCTTCTGCATGCTCTTCAATCAAAATATCTATGCAATCTTGAGTCGCTTCACGATTATGAATAATAATAGGTAATTGAACACGTTTAGCTAATGCAATTTGCTTTTTAAACACCTCTTTTTGTACATCAGAAGGTGATTTATCCCAATGATAATCTAACCCCATCTCACCAATACCAATAATTTTTGGATGTTTAGAAAGACTTTCTATCCATTCCAATCTTTCATCAGTACAATCTATTGCATCAACAGGATGCCAACCGATAATACCATAGATAAAGTCATACTTATCTATTAGCTCCATAGTACGTTCAATAGTAGGTGTATCAAAACCTACTACAAACATTCTATCTACGCCTGCTTCTCTTGCACGAGATATCACTTCATTTAAATCCTCATCGTATTGTTCATCATTTAAATGTACATGCGTATCGATTAACATCATTATCTCTCCTATCCTTAGATTATACTATTTAATTACTGCACCATTTGGAATTGCACTAGGCAAGCTTATCAAGGTAAGTACGCCATCTTTTTCAGCTGACAAAATCATACCTTCGGATTTTTGTCCCATTAATTTAGCTGGTTTTAAATTATTAACAACTGCAACTTTTTTACCAATAATGTCTTCCGGACGATAAAACTTAGCTATACCAGATACTATTTGACGTTGTTCATTATCTAAATCAACTTTTATTTTTAATAGTTTCTCCGATTTTTTTACATTTTCCGCATCAATAATAGTTGCTGCTTTGATTTCAACTTTATCAAAATCTTTGATATCAATTTGCTCTTTACCGGGTTCATCAGACTGTTTTGTTGACTTAGATGGTTGCATTGATTCTTTGATATAAGCAATTTCTGCTTCAGTGTCTAATCTTGGGAAAATTGGTGTTGGCTTTTCAGTTACAGTAATTGCCTCTGACAACATACCATATTGTTGCAGACTATCTAATTGATGTAAATCCGGATTGTTAATATTGAGTTGCTTAAATATCTCCCTAGGTGCATGCGTCAAGAATGGTTGTAATAAGATTGTAGCGAAACGAATGTTCTCAACAAGATGTGCCATTACGTTACCAAGCATCTCACGTTGATTTTCATCTTTTGCAAGAACCCAAGGTTGTGTTTCATCAATATATTTGTTTGTACGACTAATAAATTTCCACACTGTTGATAAAGCAACAGAAAATTGTAAACTTTCCATATTATCATTGAATGATTTAACAGTTTCAAGCGCCATCGCTTCCATCTTTTCATCCAATTCATGTTTTGGACCTTGGTATGCAGGTAATTCGCCGTGGAAATATTTGTTTATCATAGAGATAGTACGATTCACTAGATTACCTAAATCATTCGCAAGATCGTAATTTGTTCTTTCAACAAAGGCTTCCGGTGTAAATACACCATCAGAACCAAACGGTAATTCACGCATTAAGTAATAACGTGTCGCATCAAGACCATAACGATCAATTAATACATTAGGATCTACGACATTACCTTTAGATTTACTCATTTTACCATCTTTCATTAAAATCCAACCGTGTGCAAAAACTTTTTTAGGAAGTGGTAAATCCAACGCCATTAACAATATTGGCCATATAATAGAGTGGAAACGTACAATTTCTTTAGCCATCAAGTGTATATCTGCTGGCCAATATTTATTAAATAACGTTTCATCATCAGATAGATAACCTAATGAAGAAATATAATTGACAAGTGCATCAATCCACACGTATACAACATGTTTAGGATTAGATGGTACACGTACACCCCAATCGAATGATGTACGCGAAACTGCTAAATCTTCTAAACCTGGTTTGATAAAGTTATTAATCATCTCATTTTTTCTAGATGGCGGTTGTATAAAGTCTGGATTTTCATCGTAAAATTCTAATAAGCGGTCTGTATATTTATTAATATTGAAGAAATAGCTTTCTTCTTTTACAAGTTCGACTTCGTGACCAGAATCAGGACTTTTACCACCTACAATTTTGCCGTTTTCATAAACAGGATCAACAAGTTGTGACTCTGTATAATATGTTTCATCAGGAACAGAATACCAACCTTCGTATTCACCTAAATAAATGTCACCTTGTTTTAATAATCGCTCAAACACTTTCTCAACGACTTGCTTATGACGCTCTTCTGTAGTTCGAATAAAATCATCATTAGAAATCTCAAGTTTACTCCATAAGTTTTTAATACCTGAAATCATTTCATCTAAGTATTCTAGTTCTGTTTTGCCAGCTTTTTGAGCTTTTTCTTGGATTTTTTGACCGTGCTCATCAGTGCCAGTTAAATAACGAACATCATAGCCTTGCATTCTTTTATAGCGAGCTATCACGTCGCCTGCGACTGTAGAGTATGCATGACCGATGTGTAGGTTCCCGCTCGGATAGTATATTGGGGTTGTTATATAAAATGTATCTTTAGCCATCACTGGTCCTCCTCATTAATTACATAATAAATGATATCTAAATTTATTTTTCTTTTCAATGAAGTCGCGTACCGTTATGTATCAGTTTTAAAAATTCGCATCAATTGAAAATTAATTGTCATCATCTTTACTACAATACCATAAAATCAACACGCTATGGGGTTTTTACAATAATTAAGTCATTATAAAGTAAAGTGTTTAACACAATTTTTAATCAATATTATGATAAATATTATATACGTCACCCGTCTTCATATGTCGATCTGTTGCGACAAGTTTAATTGCTTTTTTAGTTTTAACCTGTCTGGTTTCAATATAATAATCAACATGTTCTTTAACCGTATAGTTTTTAAACCATGATTCCCCACTCTTAGGTAATGCACCTTCAATCAGTATCACAAACTCACCTTTAAGAGGTAATCTGTCTTGATTAATCAATTCCAACATATCATCAACTGTAAGTGTAATAACTTGTTCAAATTTCTTCGTTAGCTCTCTACCAACAGTAATCCGTCTTTGCGAATCTATTTTAGCTATTGCTTTCAAAGTATCAGTAACTCTATAAGGCGATTCATAAAGTATCAAAGTACTATTTTGAAACATTCTATCATCAAGCACTTCAATTTTTTCTTTTTCTTTTCTTGGCAAAAAACCTAAAAATGTGTATGTGAAAGATGGTAATCCACTTGACATAAGTGCAGTCAACCCAGCATTAGGACCTGGTACTGTTTCTATATTTATATTATTTTTACGTGCTTCGACAACTAATTCATATCCTGGATCACTAATTAACGGCAACCCAGCATCTGATACTAACGCTATATTTAAGCCAGTTTGTAACTGCTTGATTAAATAGTCAGTTTGTTGTTCTTTATTATGTTCATGATACGACTTTAGAGGTGTTTGTATTTCATAATGATTACACAATTTTCGTGTTACTCGTGTATCTTCACATGCAATCACATCAACTTTTCTTAATGTTTCTATAGCTCGAAATGTAATATCACCAAGATTTCCAATTGGTGTTCCTACTAAATATAAAGTTGTCATATTATCCCTCCTGTATCATTTTTAACTTTTGTTGTCTAGTATATGTTTTAATTTCATATTCACGTTTCAATGCTTCCGATTTCGTTGTATATGTTTCTTGATAAACTAACTCTACCGGTAGTCTTATTTTTGTATATTTAGCACCCTTACCGTTATTATGCTTTATTATGCGTGCATTTACATCTTTAGCATAGCCAGTATATAAACTTCCGTCATTACATTTAACAATATAAACAAAATGTTTATCCATAATAAATACCTTTCATCTCATCGCTATATGATCCATCCTCATTATATATATATAATGGATTACGTATATCTAAACCTTGTTTACCACCTTTTCTTCCTTCCACAACAATTGTTTGTGCAGGCTTATCATGTTTACTATACACCAACGTCAATGCTTTAGGCTCAATTTTACCGTGTCTTAATTCGGTTAAGACATCCATTAGCCTTTCCGCTCGATGGACCATAATAAAACGACCACCCTCTTTAAGTAAATGTCTTGCAGCTTCAATACAATCTTTAAGATTACACATTATTTCGTGACGTGCTATTTTATGTGCTTCTTTTTGATGTTGATGATTTTGATTCATTTTAAAATAAGGAGGATTACAAGTCACTAGTGTATATTGAGCAGGTTGAAATGTTTGATATACATCTTTTAAATCCATACGGTGCATAGTTAGTCTATCGTTCAAATCATTCAATTTAAAACTGCGACATGCCATACTCACTAATTGCTCTTGTATTTCTATCCCTTCAATAGGTTGAGTTGATTTAGCAGCTAATAATAATGGAATAACACCATTGCCGGAACATAAATCCATAACTTTATCATTTTTGCGTACTTCGGTTAAATACCCTAACAATAGGGCATCAGTAGAAAAAGAGAATACTTCATCATTTTGTATAATCTCATATCCTTCTTTTATTAAATGGTCAACGCGTTCATTATCTTCTAACATATCTTTACTCCTAAAAAAAGGATGTTATTACAGTATGACTTAAATTACACACTTATAATACATCCTTATATTTAAACATTTATTTATCGAAAGAATTAATCACTCAACACATTAAGGCATAATAAGCAATCTTCACCATGACGATGTTTCCCGAATAATTCACCCTTACAAATATGAAAACCTTCACGATATAACATCGCTAAATTATCTTTACTTGGAGATGGTGTTTTTACATGCTTATAATTATCTTTATCTAAGTGAGTTTCAACCGATTCTTCAGTTTTGTTCATCAATCGTTTTAAATTTTCATTTTCAACTTGTAAAGCAACATTCTCCTCAACAAGTTCGACGGTTAAATCTTTAAGTTCTGACATGTCGGTTGTAAGTTGTTCAACGTGATGTTCTAATTTCATAAGTCTTTCGAATAATTCATTTCGATTCAAAGGTTATTCAACCTCCTTAATTCAATACTTCTATCTCTTCCATTTTATATTCTAAAGGTTGTTCTAGACCCTCTATTTTAACTTGCATAGAAATATCTAAAATATTTAATCCTATCACTTTTCCGTGACCATCTGGTGTTTGAATCATATCTCCAACATCAGGCAATTGAGTTCGCGCCTCTTCATAGTAGTCATTTTCATATTTAAGACAACACATTAATCTACCACAAGCCCCTGAAATCTTAGTTGGATTTAATGATAGGTTCTGATCTTTCGCCATTTTAATGGATACAGGTTCGAAATCTCCTAAAAATGTAGAACAACACAAAGAACGTCCACAAGGACCGATACCACCCAATAATTTCGCTTCATCTCTTACCCCAATTTGACGTAATTCTATTCTAGTCTTTAGATTTTGAGCTAAAACTTTAACAAGTTTGCGAAAATCAATGCGATCATCTGCGGTAAAATTAAAAATCACTTTAGATTTGTCTAATGTATATTCACAATTAACTAATCGCATATCTAATTGCTGATCTTTAACTACTTTTTTACATAATTCTAACGCATCATTGGCATCACGTTCATTACGATAAAATGTTTCTTGATCATCTTCATTCATTTTACGAATGATATTTTTTAGCGGTAATGTGACATCTTCTACATCAACTTCACGTAATGGAAACTTTACGTGACCAATTTCTATACCTCTTTTAGATTGGACAACAACCCAGTCACCAACCTCTACATCTAATTGATTCGGCGCGTAGTATTCTAATTTCCCTGCTTTTTGAAACTGAACACCTACAACATTGGGCATTTTAAATCACACCTTTTATTACTATTTGTTCAAAAACAAGTGTTGGATTAACATTTTGATTTAACTTTTTATGCGCTTCAGTAATTTGATCATACATGAGGATTAATTGATTAAAAGTTAATTGGTTTGCATAATTTTCAATTTCTACAGTTAAATCACTAAATGTATAATAATTATCCATTTCTACCTTTGCATGCATTATATCTTCGAAAAAGCCATTGACGGCTGATAAAGTAAGTAATTGTAATCTACGATTCTTAGCTTGTTTTAATAACTCAATGACACCTATAAGAGCCATAGCTTTATTAGATAATATTAATTGACACCATCTGATGATTGATTTTCTTAAAGTAACTAAATCAAATTCCTCATTTAAGGACGATGCTGCTTCTATTTGAGTTGTATAGGTACTTAGCATTTCTGCTACCGGTCTTGCTATTGACATTTCTACTAAACGCTCTATAAACTGTCGCTTATCAATAGGCTTAAAATATACGTGCTGGCATCTTGAATGTATAGTGTCTAATATTTGTTCTGGTTTCGTTGATAAAAGAATCGCAATTGTATTATCAGGGGGCTCTTCTAAAAATTTTAGTATACTATTTTCCCCTTGAACAGTTAATTTTTCAAAATCCTCAATAATATATACTTTATATTGACCCTCAATAGGTAGTTGGTTCATATGATGAACAAGTTGTTCGATTTGTTCTTTTTTAATTGTATTTTCATCAGAAGACACATATGAAAAGTCAGGATGATTAAAAGTATCAACTTTCAGTTCGCATTGATTACTATTATTACAAAGAATTAATTTAGTAAAATGGATTGCGACACGTTTCATCGTTTGTGCATCATCACCCTCAAACAAATATGCATGTGACAATTTGTTAGAATGATATGCGTTAGCTAACTGTTGTTGTTCATCCATAAGCGACTTACTCCCTTTATGATATTCATTATGTAAAAAGACTACTTAAATGATAGTTCTAGACCGTTGAGCAACGTCTTCAAACAATTCCGACTTAGCAACTGCATTCCTTGAATTAAACG
Organism: Staphylococcus sp. MSU001; assembly: GCF_052976705.1. NCBI lineage: Bacteria > Bacillati > Bacillota > Bacilli > Caryophanales > Staphylococcaceae > Staphylococcus > Staphylococcus sp. MSU001. Next base: position 3,514 of record NZ_JBRIKK010000022.1, on the reverse strand, counting down.
CATATAATTACTAACTTTCACGCTTAAACTCAAAGGATGAAGTATAAATTTTGAATGAATATGCCTTCAATCTCAAACTACATTTAAAGTAGCCAAATAAAAAATACATCTATAATAATTACATTTTAAACACTTTTCATTAACATAAATATGTAGATGAAAAGTAGACTTTTTATAAACAACTAGAATTGATGAAATGCTTCAATCGGCATTACAAATACTGTAGCGCCACCTACTTCAACTTCAACTGGATAAGGAATATATGAATCTGCACTACCACCCATTGGTGTTATTGGGGAAACAAGTTGGTCTCTATTACCACAAGTGTTATCAATGACAGATAGAACCTCATCGACACGGTCATCCTTAACCCCACATAAGAAAGTTGTATTGCCTGCTCTTAAAAATCCACCAGTAGTTGCTAACTTTGTAGCTCTGAAATTGTTTTTTACGAGTTGGTCTGAAAGCTCTTGACTATCTTGATCTTGAACGATCGCTATAATCATCTTCATTTTTATACACCTCTTTTTATCATTATATCATAATTATTTTAAATATTTGATGATAGATTGGTATGTTTCTTCAACAACTTTATCCAAACTATGGTTAGCATTGACTTTAATAAACCGATGAGGGTTATCACTGATCACTTTATGATATCCTTCTATCACTTTTTCATGAAAAACTTTATCCTCTTTATCTAATCTGTTTTGTTCTCTGTTATTTTTTAGAATTCTTTGACGACCAATTTCCGCATCAACATCTAAATAAATCGTTAAGTCTGGATACAAACCATTAATTGCAAATTCATTTAATAATTTTACTTCTTTAATTCCTATACCCCTTGCATAACCTTGATAAGCCAATGAACTATCAATGTATCTATCACAAAGGACAATTTTACCTGCTTGTAAAGATGGGATAATCTTCTCAACAAGGTGTTCACGTCTAGATGCAGCGAACAGCATAGCTTCAGTTCGAATATCTATACTCTCTCCATCAAGTACAATACGACGTATTTCTTCACTAGTTAATACTCCGCCAGGTTCACGTGTTGTAACAATATCATATTCTTTAGCTAATCTTTCGCTTACTTCTTTAATTACTGAGGTCTTTCCTGCTCCTTCTGGACCTTCAAACGTTATAAATGTAGACATTTCTTATTCATCCTTAATTAATATTTTTTTATGATTTAAACCTTCAACTTTAATATTTTGCTTATCATATTTATTTAACAAGTCTATCATATGAGACGTCACGACTTCTCCTTTAAACATCACCGGTATACCTGGAGGGTATGGAACGATATGTTGCGCTAAAACTTTACCTTCTGCCTTTTTAATAGATACTTCTTTCGTATTTTGAAAATGAACAGTTTTGTATTCGCTAAAATCCGTCATAAAATTAAAAGATTTTATGTCGCGCGTACATTTTTTTGGCACGTTAATTTCTCTAATTTTTTCAATCAACAACTTAAAAGGAAATTTATCTCCTTCATGCCATAAAGGGAGAACGAGTAACACTTGATACATATCAGCTAATTCTACATAGATTTCTTTTTCCTCAAACCATTTTTGCACATCATAACCTGCAACACCTTCAAAACTCACAACCAATTTTAAAGGATCCTCTGGTTCTATAACTGTAAATCCTATATTTATTAATAAATCAATTAACATCTTTCTTCGTTGGTAAAATAATGCGGAATCATATTCTTTATAAAATTTATTCGCTAATTCTAGACTAGACATAATAAGGTACGAAGGACTTGACGTTTGAAAATAAGTTAAATAATCTATGACTTGTTGTCTTAATGGTGCATCTTTATGTATATATAAAACTGATCCCATTGTTAATGCAGGGAGTGTTTTATGATATGACTGCACAACGTAATCAGCATTAAAATTCATTGAGGATTCTGGAAATCCATCTAAACCAAAATGTGCACCATGCGCTTCATCTACTAATATCGGTACCCCTCTGTGATGTAATTGTTTGATATATTGAGAAATTTCAAAAGTTTCACCGTAATAATTAGGGTATGTACAGATGGCAAGTTTATAATATTGATTTTTATCTTGAATTATCTTTGGCTTTACATATTGATTCGTTTTCTTACTGATATCTGTCTTAGTTATTGTCGCTTGTTGTTGTGTTATGTCTAGACCGTGAAATACTGATTTATGAACATTTCTACTAATTAAATATTTACCTTTTCTTGTCGAAAATGCTTGGATAACCGATAATATACCTGAAGTCGTTCCGTTAACTAGTAAGAAAGCATCATAGTTTTTATGTTTCCTAAAATTCTCCATGCTTTCTAAAATAATTCCTTCAGGATAATGCATATCATCTAATCCAGTAATTTCTGTCATATCCATTGCTAAATCAAGTCTATTTAAGTAGCCGATTGTCATGTTTTTATGCCCAGGAACATGCATAGAGATAGCGTTTTTCTCTATCAAACGATTTAATTTTTGAATTATTGGTCTTTTCATATTAATAACTCTCTCTAAATTTAATTTTTCATCTTATATGAGACAAATCATCATCATTCTTATTAACCCAATTCCTTTTTAACAAGCCCATTACATAGCAATCTCTGTATTCTCCCCTTGTATAGAAGTGTTCCTTTAACGTTCCTTCTATTTCGAAATTATTACTTTGATAGATATGTACTGCTTTCTCATTCTTAATATCCACATATAAGTATACCTTATTCATATTTAATACTAAAAAAGCATAGTCAATAGCCATTTTAAAAGCTTTTTTCGCGTACCCATTATTTGCATACTGTGGATCGATAATAATTAACACTTCACAAGTTCTATGTATAAAGTTAATCTCTAATAACTCTACCACGCCTACAGATGTTGATCCCTCTTCAACAATGAATCGTCGCTCTGTTTCATCTAAAATATGCTTTGTATATAAATTTTCTAATTCGCTCAATGATTGATAAGGCTCTTCAAACCAATATGACATAATGGAATACTCATTATTCAAATGATGTATAAATGATAAATCTGTCTTCTCCAATGCCCTAATAATCAAAGTCATCCCTCTTTCTTAATTTCTTGTTATTCATTACTAGTGTATTAGAAAATACAAATTTTCTCTAATACTTAACTAACTTTTTAATCATTGTCATTTCAACTTACTTAGATGTTAGATTTTAAAGTTCTTTATTAAAAAGAAAATTTTCCCAAACCTAATTGTTGTGATTATTTAATATAAAAAAGAGACCTTTCGGTCTCGTACTTTGTCTGGCAACGTCTTATTCTATCGAAACGTTAGTCCAACTACCATCAGCAGGTGCTAAGAAGTTTTCTTCACTTAAGACAAGCGCTAGCCTCTCACTTTATATATGGTACTTATTGACTCGTTTAGATCATCTAAATTCATTGTCTCGCTTCTTTATTCATGAGTTCCAAATGCTTTCTCCTCGCCGAGAAAACTATTTTTTTAGAACTCTTTTCATATAAAAAAAAAGAGACCTTTCGGTCTCGATTAG